>NZ_JAQQXP010000003.1:300000-535933 GCF_028595265.1 Alteromonas gilva
TGTCCGGATTGTACGGCGTTCTGCGCCCCCTTGATCTCATGCAGGCTTACCGCCTCGAAATGGGCACTAAATTAGACAATTCGCGGGGTAAAAACCTTTACGAATACTGGGGCGATCTGATTACCGACACGTTAAACAATGCATTATCTGAGCAGGGCGATAACGTACTGGTTAACCTCGCTTCAAATGAGTATTTTAAGGCCGTCAAAAAAGCCAGACTGAACGGCATGATCGTGACCCCCGTCTTTAAAGATTGCAAGAACGGTCAATACAAGATAATCAGTTTTTATGCCAAAAAGGCGCGCGGCCTGATGGCAAGGTATATCATTCAACACCAGGTGCAGGACGTTGCCGGTTTAACAGCGTTTGATTGCGCTGGCTACTACTTTAGCGAAGAGCAAAGCAGCGCAACAGAGCTGGTATTTTTGCGCGACGAGCAATAATTGTCTTTAAACCCAGCAATCGAACGTCGCAGCAGGCAATGCGCCTGCTGCAAAGCCTGCTTCCATAGCCAATGCAACACAGCGGCGGTATTTAACTCGCGCTCGGACAGCAGTGCTGCTTGTTGTCGTCGCGTCCCGCTTTAATCTGTGGGCCAAAGCAAACAAACTACTACGCATAAATTCCTCCAGCTCAATTAGCGACCCCGGGCAGTTTTATTGTTTATATTACGCTGTTATCGCCTATAGTAGTGGCCATTGGTAAAATGTTAATACGAGCATTCAGTTTGATTTTGAACTGAGGGCCATGTTTATTTCCGGCTTTTTCGTTACAATCGGGGCAGGTGAAAATATCAATAACTTGTTCGGCCCGGCGATGCTTATTGTGTTATTTCTGGTTATTCTGATATTAGGGGCTGTCGATCTTTGCTGTGCATTTTTGCAGCAGTTTGTGTGTCATTTAGACAAGGCAGGTGTTTGCAGGTCTAGTGGGCCTAAATCAAAAACACCTAACGCAGTATAAATGACACACAAGCGCTGCCCGAAGGGGTCGTCATGGAAGCATTTTACTCTTTGTCACAGACCTTTGACTTAGAACCACTAGGTCTGCATGTCTGTTTCGCGATTAAAATGTTTCCATTTAGACCAAAAAGCGTGCAACAAAGATCAACAGCCCCTAGTACATTTGCTATTGTTGATCGCCTTAGGTGCCTTATTTAAGTTAAACTTGGCTGAGTTGATGATCGCCTCCAGTGCATGCATTTTAGGGCCCGCTGCGGGGACTGCTCTGGCTGCAGGGCAAGGGTAGCGTCGTCTTATCTCACCGGCTATGCTGGCGAGGAGCCTGGGGTACGCCATCGCCACTATTACTGGTATTGGAGTAACATAAGTTTTGTTTTGGGCCATTGCGTATTGAACAAAGTGTCAGCCCAAGTACGATAAAACTAATAACTGGTGGTATGTGTCCACTACTTTACACGTTTAGGAATTAATTAGATGTCTATCGAGATAAAGCCGCTTGATGTGGCGAGTCGGGGTAAATGCCCTGACGAGTTTACTTTTGGTGCAACGTTTTCAGACCATATGTTTACCCAGGAATATCGGGTGGGCAAAGGCTGGCACAAGGCAGAAGTAACCCCTTATCATGCCTTAAGCTTAGACCCTTCAGCAGCGGTGTTGCATTATAGCCAGGAAATTTTTGAAGGTCTGAAGGCTTATCGTAATGCTAACGGCAACATCAATTTATTTCGCCCATTGCAAAACTGTCGCCGCTTTAACCGCAGCGCTGAACGTATGGTAATGCCAACCGTTGATGAAGATTTTCATCTCGATGCAATCAAAGCATTAATTAAACTCGACCATGCCTTTGTACCCGATAAACCGGGTGCATCTATGTATATCCGCCCGACCATGATTGCGACCAGCCCTAAATTGGGATTGGGTGCAAGTAACAGCTACATGCATTTTATTATAACCGGCCCCGCTGGAGCATATTTTCAGGGCGGCTTTAACCCTATTTCTGTTTGTATTGCTAACAAATACCGCCGGGCCGTAGCCGGCGGAGTGGGTGAAGCCAAAACCGGTGGCAACTACGCCGCAAGCCTGTATGCCTCAGAAGAAGCCGCTAAAAAAGGCTATTCGCAGGTATTGTGGCTGGATGCTGTCGAAGGCCGCTATATTGAAGAAGTGGGCGCGATGAACATTTGTTTTGTATATGACGGCAAAACCATTGTTACGCCCTCACTGAGTGGCAGCATTTTACCTGGCATAACCCGCAAATCGATTTTGCAACTGGCGCCAACCTTAGGTTATGAGGTTAGCGAGCAGCGCCTCGACGTTAACCAGATTGTCGACGATATTAAGAGCGGTAAAATTACCGAATGTTTTGGCTGTGGCACCGCCGCGGTAATTTCGCCGGTAGGGTCTCTGTGCTACCTGGACGAAGACTATGTTATTAATAACAATCAGACTGGCCCTGTGTCTAAACATTTGTACGATCAGTTAACCGGTATTCAATACGGCACCATTGCTGACCCCTTTGACTGGGTTATAGAAGTCCCGGTGAAGTAAGTGGTATTACATGGATAAGAGGGTGCTATAACCGGCTATAAAGCAAAGTTTGCTTTATGATGGATTGGTTAATAGCACTGAATTGACGTGTGGTAAGGCTTAACCATTAATAACTTTAAAAATTACAGGCTCTTTATGCGCTCACCATTAATCACAACAATACGTTACAACGCAGCTGTTAGCAGCCTGCGTAATGTGCTCGTGGTGACTATTTCAGCGCACGGGGGCCCCTGCTCGATTTAATCAGCGATTAAACCAAACAAACCCCCGTACGAAAGTCCGGGGGTTTTTTGTTATTAGGGAGAAACAAAATGACCGGCGCCGAAACCATTCTCGATTTTTGACACTAAAACTTTCTGGCAGCATTCCGGTTGAAAACCTGCTCATGCTTATTACTTCGCCGGGAGAGTGCATTGTTATTTCGATACTTCTTAGCACAGAGCTTTGCGGTTTTGACTGGCAGTTATATACGCTTTTCGGCCGTTGATGCTGTGAGTTTGCTGAGACCAAAACGCGCTGTTATGAGACGTTTACTTTTTCACAAGGCAAGTATAGTGTAAGACTTAGCGCTATTTGGATGATTCATAATAAAAGGACTTTTGTTAAAGATGAGAAACTTACTCACAATTCTGCTTTTATTAATACCTACAACAGTTCTGGCGTCAGATAAAGATTATCAACTGCATATTCACGTTCACTATCAGAAAGATTCTGATTCATGGAAAGTTAACTATGAGCTGCCTATTGCTGTCGAACATGTTGCTTTTAGCAGGCGAAGCAATTTTGATCGCAAAAAGCTTTACCAAATTGATGAATCAAAGTTTAAGTGGGATCAAAAAGGCGATGTGCTTTTAATTCGCAGTGTGGATGGTAAAAAGTTTACCTCCCTGAGTATTCACTTTTCCTCTTATTACGATTTTATCCAAAAAGATTATACGCATAACATTAGGTACACTGATGGCAGTGTGTTGCTGTATACCAACCATTTAGCTTTAGGCGCTAATATAATTGAAGACAAATCTGTGAGTCCTATTGGTGCATCATTTAAAGGTATAAAGTTTCACTTTTATAGCCCGAATCAAAATATCGTGTTTTTAGGACAAAGTTTTAAAGATAGGGCTAATTGGAGCCTTGAAGGCGAAGGTACTTATATTTATTTCGGCAATATACAGCCAATTGAAAACGCTAATATGATTGCTATTGTTGATCCTGCATTACCAAGCTGGGCATGGGATCAGACTCAGCAATACTTCCCTAAGCTTTTTGACTATTACAAAGCTAAAACTGGGCAAGCCTTAAACTTTAAACCAGTTGTATTCTTTAATTATGATCAAGTGGATGGCGACTATTCAAATTATAGTGGTGGTACATTGAATGGGCTTGTTCAACTGACTATTAATGGTCAACGCTGGAGCTCGGAGAATAAAGGAAAGTTTAATAAGCTATTTCACTTTTTAGCTCACGAAGCGGCTCACTTTTGGAATGGTCAAATGTTCACCGTTGAAGATCAAAAACACTCTTGGATGCATGAAGGTGGCGCAGATACATTTGCAAACTTTGCAATGATGGAATTCGGATTAATGAGCTATGAACAAATGGTTCAGAAGTTTGAAGATGCAGCCAACAATTGCTTCTTAAACAAAGGCGATGAGTCGTTAGAGCAATCAGCAAAGCTTTGGCGCTATCGTAATTATTACGATTGCGGTTCAGTTATGGGGCTGGCAAGTCACGTGGCTGTTAAAGCAAAGGACTCGAGTAAAACAGTTTTTGATGTTTGGAAGAATGTATTTGATGCAAATATTAAAGATAGAACTTATAGCCAACAGGAGTATTTCGTTGCATTAAACAATCTAACTAAATCAAAAGAACTATCTGAAGCGTTTGAAAAGTTTAGCAGTAATAGTAATTTAGATAACCAAACGGAAGTTGCTTCTTGGTTTGAGCGTTCAGAAATATCAACTCAATACACAGAAAGTTACTCAGCTTCAGTAATTCGGCACTGGGGGGTGCAGGTTATGCGAAACCTGATGAGCTCGCACTGCAATAAGCGGATCAGTTTTAGTAGCTATGATGACTTTTTAATCACTTACCCTATTGAAGGTTGTAAATCATTTGAGCAGAGTATGGAAATCCAGTTTGTAGATGGATTAGAGATTTTTAATAACGGAATAAATGCATATAGTTTGTTTAAGGATAAGTGTGAAAATGGTGAAACGGTAACATTACAAGATAGAGAAAAAGTTACTGTTGCTGAGTTGAAGTGTTTAGAGCCGGTGCAAGATTTGAAGCCGTATATGAAGTTGCAAGCTCAATTATAGTAAGCAGAACTGAGTGTGCGGTTGTTGTCTAAAGCTGCCCGTCAGCGCTCGATGTTAGTCAGCTCCGTACGTAAAGCGGCCGTTGGCTCATTCAGAATTTAATGGCATCTATGAGCGATAAGCAGACGTCAGATAGTTAGCCAAGGAATAGTCCGCAAAAGACTGTTAGTTCAATCGATGGTTGAATATAGACTGCTGATTAGTGCCAAATTCGGCCACTCAGGTATAAAACGTTGCTACCCAAAAATCATTTAGAGCTAATGCTCATAATACTTGCAGTAAAAACTTACTTGCCCCAATTTTTATAATGAGTCAGAAATTGAATGGTGAAAGGTCGCTCGCCAGCCACACATAGCCATCACGCTATCGAGTCGCGACGGCATTGCCCTGGCGTTATTCCAAATCTTTTTTTAAAAATCTTACACAAATAACTGATATCTCTGACACCAACTTCATCTGCGAGTCGCGCAAGGTCATGGCCAGAATGGGTCAATCGCCAGTAGACATGTTGTAAACGTAACTCTTGCCAATAATTACGCGCGGAAACACCGAGCTTTTGCTGAAATAAGCGATCTAATTGACGTCGACTAATGCCAATGAGCGCAGCAACCTGTTCTACGGTTATTGTCTGTTCTAAGTTTTCTTGCATCAAAGAAGCCGCTCTATCCATATGACGATTCCTGTATAGTCCTTGCTCTGACGATTTCAGGCGGTGTTGCATACTGCGATTTTCATCAACCAGCATATCCGCTAAGCCTTTTTCTGCTCTCGTCTGACCAACATGGTTTTGCAAAATTACCACTGCAAGATCGATAGCTGCGCTTCCACCTGTACAACTGATCAGCTTGCGATCAAAATGATACAGCTGTTCATCTCTTACGACTACTTTTGGGTAAGTCGCTTTGAATTCACTATGATGTCGCCAATGAACCACGACTTGATGACGATTTAGTAGCCCCAACTCCGCAAGGGTAAAGCAAGCGTTATCGATGCTTACAATTGGTATTCTTTTTGCGGCAACGGTTCGAATAAAAGAGCGATAATAAGCTGCCTGTTGCTGTGATTCAATCGCAGTGCGACTACCAAAGAACACCACATAGTCAAAATTCCCAAGCTGAACCTCACAAAGTTCGAGTTCTACATTGATTGGGATCCCACTACTAGAAACAACTAATCCCTTGGTGTGAGATGAAATTTTCCATGAACAATACCGCTGTTGACTGTTATCGGCTTCATCTGCTGAAAAACGGAGTTTATCCAAGAAGCCACCAAACGGCAGCATGTTAAAATTATTTAGAGGTATCAATAGAAAGCGGACACCATTTTCACCGTTCATTTGTCGCGCATCCTTTGTCTAAATAGTCGCAATTTTTGTCCATATAATACCATAAATAATATTAAAGCTGAGAGATACTAATACCAATTCAGTCTCTCAATTATCTGGTGAGTTATGACGTTCGAAATTTGGTGTGTATTTGCTTTATCTGCTCTAGGGCTTGCTTGTGTACCAGGCCCCAACTCACTATTGGCACTGAGTCATGGTGCTCAATATGGTTATAAAAAAACAATTTGGACGATATGTGGAGGTATTAGTGGCTTCTTCATATTGATCACGATAGCAATGCTCGGATTAGGCACGCTACTAGAGACCAATCCTGAACTAATGATTGGTCTTCAATGGCTGGGAGCATTATACCTCGCATGGTTAGGTTTCAATTTGTTTTTCGCGTCTTCAAGTAGCATAGAGCAAACAACAAGGGGTTCTACTTTGCCTAAAGACCTATTTAAACAAGGCTATTTGGCAGCATTGTCTAACCCGAAAGTCTTGCTATTTTTTACTGCATTTTTAGCTCAGTTTATAAACCCAGACGAGGCATTTATTCCGCAGTTTCTGGTGATAACAGTGAGCTTTCTTTGCATCGAGTTCGCCGTAGAGTTTAGCGTGGCGAGATTAGCTTATAGGGTTAAAACGCTACTTTTGGACAATGGGCGAATTTTTAATCAGTGTTGTGGTGCGCTATTCTTGCTATTAGCTGTAATGGCTATTGTGAATAGCAAAGCTGTTTTTTGGGGGGATTAGCTTTATCTATTGGTGTCAATGTCCGAATTACGTCTTGAGTTCACACACAAAGCAGCCCGTGATGAGCTTTTAGCCAAGACGTCCGCTTATGACCAAAATCAGAAGTAGAAAATAACATCGTTGAACGTCCGCTGCTTGTCTAAAGCTGCCCGTCATTTCAAGTCCCAACCTCCAAGAAAAAGAGTCATATCAGATACGAGTCACTACAATTTATCTAACGTCCAGGCGAGGTGGGCGATAGCTAAGCACCCAATACAATAACGCAGCGGGCTATGCGCCCGCTGCGTAGCAATGGTGAGCGTAAACCTGATTAAGGTTTCAGGTGCTCAATAAAGAAGTTGGTTTTCATGGTTTGCAGGTGCAACGTGGTGCCTTCGCCTTCATAAATACCGTGGCTACGATTAGGGTAGGCCATAAATTCAAATTGCTTATTGTGTTTTACCAGCTCGTTTATCAGCGCCTCAGTGCCCTGGTAGTGCACGTTGTCATCGCCGGTGCCATGCACCAGTAAGAGTTCGCCCTGCAAATCTTTAGCAAAGGTAATGGGCGATGTTTGCTCATAACTTGCCGGATCGGTTTTAGGATTACCTGAGTAGCGTTCCTGATAGATGGTGTCGTAATAGCGAATATCGGCTACCGGCGCTTGCGAAACCCCTACATGAAACTTATCGCCATGGCGGAATAGCAAGTTCAACGTTGAACTACCGCCACCAGAGTGACCCCATACACCCACACGGCTGCTGTCGATTTGTGGCCAGCGTTTGGCAATCGCATCAAGGGCATCGGCCTGGTCGCGCACGGTAACACTGCCGATTTTCTTATAAATGGATTTACGCCAGTCGCGGCCTTTCGGTGCGCGGGTACCGCGGTTATCTACCGACACCATAATGAAGCCCTTCTGGGTCATCATACTGTTCCACAGGTAGCTTCTGCCGCTGTAGCTGTCCTGCACCGTAGAGCCCCAGGGTTCACCGTAAACGTAAAATATCACCGGGTATTTTTTGCTGCTGTCCATATCCGGTGGAAACATGATCCAACCATCCAGAACTACCCCGTCACGCGCTTCAACCTGGAAGAACTCATGTTCAGGTAATGCCTCTTTTGCCAGCTTTTCCTTTAATGCCTGGTTTGACGTAAGCTGGGTGACCGTCACATGCCCCTCGGTTTTAATGATCTGGCTGCTTGCAGGCTGATTAAAGCGGCTGTGGGTATGCATGGCATAACTGGCATCTTTTGACATTTTATAGCGGTTGTTACCGGCAAATTCTGCCGGTGTTACCCGCTTGGGCGGGCTGCTGCCATCCAGTGAGGTTCTGAATAAAAAGCGCTGTTCGGGGTGTTCCGGGGCGGCGGTAAAGTACAGGCTGTTGGTGTTTTCATTTAACGTAATCATATCGACCACGTCATAATCGCCCGGGGTTAAATCTACAATCGATGTACCATCGCGGGAAATACGATACAGGTGACGCCAGCCATCGCGCTCGCTGTGCCAGATAAAGTGACTGCCATCCTGTTGCCATTCGGCCTGGTAATACCATTCTAAAAAGGCGTCATCGTGATCGGTGTATATGGTTTTAAGCTGGTTATTTTGCCAGTCGAACAGTCGCAGGGTGTTGGTGTTTTGTGGCCGGTTAACATCCTGGATCAGCACCGCGTCGCTGGTGCCTGCCCAACTGATACGCGGTATGTAGCGGTCGCGATTATCACCGGGCAGGTTTGCCCAGCGGGTTTGTTGATCGCTGAGCGCGACAACGCCCACCCGAACGGCTGAATTTTGCTCACCGGCCTTGGGGTAAGGAAACTTAGTCAACGTCGGGTAGAGTGAATCGGTGTTGTTGATCATGGTGAAAAACTTCACGCCGGAGGAGTCGAGCTGCCAGTAAGCGATACTGCTGCTATCGGGGCTCCAGCGAAATCCATCAGTAATGGTAAATTCCTCTTCATACACCCAGTCAAAGTTACCGTTAATCAGGGTGTCACTGCCATCGCTGGTCAGCGCGGTAACAGCCTTGTTGCCTAAGGTTTCCACATAAATATTGTTGTCCCGCACGTAAGCAACTTTCTGGCTGTCGGGGCTGAACTTGGCAAACATCAAACTGGTGGGCGCTGGCGAGTCGCCGCCCAGTTGGTAGAGCTTATTGCTGGTTAAGTTCAGTACCCAGTAATCACCCCGCGTGCGATAGCGCCATACCTTTTGTGCCTGGGTGAATATCAGTGCCCACTGGCCATCATCAGACCACTGATAGTCGTCGATGCTGAGTGGTTCTTCAGCGCCTTCAGGGGTTAGCTGTTCGAGGCTGATAAGTACCTTGCGGCCACTGCCATCCGGTTGGTAAAACACGATGTCACTGCCAGTAATACCCTGCTCAGCATCGCTGCTGTCAGTGCTGTCGGTGGTACGGTTTTCCAGTACGGTATAACCACTGCCATCGTCGAGCCAGCGAAAATACGGTGCCCGTTCAGCGCTGAATTCGTTGTTGGTGTAAATGCGCTCAAGTGACAGGGTGGGAGTAGGAGGTTCGCTGTTATCCGGAGCCGGTGCACAGCCAGAGAGGGCGATAAGGCCAATCGCTGCCAGCCAGGAGTGAGAGATTTTTAACATAAGTTCCGTCGTTTTTTATTGTTCATGTAGTTTTGGAGTTTACTTAATCATGAAGCTCGCGCCAACGCTATTGCAAGACTTTAGTGACCCGGTAGCACTACTTAACGGCAGAATCTGTGATGTCAGAAAGGGAAGGGAGGCTGTGCAGCGAATGGCCGGTGCACTGCATTTGCGCTATGCACCGGTAATCATGAGTATTAGTCGACGAACATTTTTTGTTTAAAAGTGAGTGTCTCTGCGGTATCGCCACGTCTTACTTCAATGTTAAAGCGGTAAGTTTCGTCGTTGCGGAAACTAAATACCGCAAGGTAGTAAATGGCGTCACCCTCCTGGACCTTTTTGAAGGTGAGTGGTTTTTCAGTGCCGAGCAGGTTAGTCGCGGTGCCCTGCATACTGACAGTTTGCGCCTTCTGCGTGTCACTGTCGAGCACCGATATATTAACCAAAGCATTGTATTTACTGCGCACGATGCCGTACTGACGAGCGATATCTGCACTAAAAAAAGTTGAGTTAACAACAATGTAGTGTACGTCCCACTCACCAAGCTGTACTTTCTGTTCAGCACTGGCCTGCCAACTACATAGCAGTAAAAGCGGCGCCAGAAAGCCTGTCAGAAGTAGCTGTTGAAAGTTGTATTTACGCATTGTTAACCCCTTTTTTAACCTTACTTATTAGTAATACGGCAGAAAGTCGCGTAAGACCAGTTGCAGAGCCTGTAGCGCAATAATCGCCACCAGTACCGAAAGGTCGAGCCCGCCAAGCGGCGGTATAACGCGACGTATGGGCGCTAAAAACGGCTCCGTTAGTTGTTGCATGACCAGTTCAATAGGGTTGCGCCCTTGCGATACCCAGCTTAAGACCGCGCGCAGGATCAACACCCAGAATACCAGGGTGAGAAACTCTTTTACCACGTCCAGCGCACCGATAATCAGCAGACCGAGCGGGTTAATAGTGCCGCCAAACAGCAGGTTCAAAGTCAGGTATTTACCAACGGCAACCAGGAGCGCGAGCACCAGGGTAGCAACGTCGAAAGCGCCAATCGACGGAATAATCCGGCGCATCGGAGCAATAATAGGATGCGTGGCTTTAACCACAAACTGGCTAAAGGGATTATAAAAATCAGCTTTGGCCATTTGCAGCCAAAACCGCAATAACACAACCATCAAATATAAGTTAAAGACCGTTGTTATTAAGAAAACCGTGGCGCTCATTGTGTGTTCCTATACTAAAATAAATTGGCCATTTCGTCGGCGCGGGCAACCGCGGCCTGCATTGCTTTTGCAACAATGCCCTGTAAATCGCTATCGATTAATGAATTCACTGCCGCGGCGGTTGTGCCGCCTTTGGACGTTACCTGCGCGCGTAATTCGCTCAATTCAAGCTGCGGGTTTTCGCATACCATTTGGGCGGCACCGAGCATTGCCTGTTGCACCAGCTGGCGGGAATCCTGCTGGTTAAAGCCCATGGCCATACATTCTTCCTGCATTGCCTGTAAAAACAGGAAAAAGTAAGCCGGGCTGCTGCCTGCTGCGGCAATGACGCCATTGATATCATCTTCTTTTTCAACCCACAGGGTTTTGCCTACAGCGCCCATTACGCCGGTAACGTAATCGCGATCGCTGTCGCTAACATCCGCGTTAGCGTATAGACCTGACATGCCCTGACCCAGTAAGCTGGGCGTATTGGGCATAATTCTGACCAGCGGGTATTTGCCGCCTAACATCTCCTGCAGACGCGCAACCGGCAAGCCCGCCGCAATTGACATGAACAACTTGCCCGATAAGTCGATGCTCTGATCGAAGGCGGCGCATACATCTTCCATCATTTGCGGTTTAACCGACAACACAATGGCATCAGCAAATGCAATAGCTTCGTCGTTCGATTGGGTTACTTTGATCCCCAGCTCTTCTTGCAGTGCATCCAGTTTTGGCCGCGAGCGGTTACTGGCAATGATCAATTCTTTGGGGTATCCGGAAGACACCAGACCGGCGACGATACTGCGGGTCATATTGCCCGCGCCAATGAATGCTAATTTACGATGTTGCATGAGTCTCCTTAGTAACAGGGTTATGTTTATTGTCGTGCACCAAAAATGGCGGTGCCGATACGGACCATGGTCGAACCATACTCAATGGCCGCTTGCATATCATTGCTCATCCCAACTGACAGGGTATCGACAGTGTCGACCTTACTGGCTAAGTCGTTAAACAATGTCTGCAATGTTGCCAGCGTTTTGTGCTGTGCATCCGGCGATGTATTATTCGCCGGTATAGCCATGAGTCCGCGTAACGTTAACTTTGGCATGTTAACAATCTCTTCTACAAGGTCTGGCAAATCCTTGGGCGTAATGCCCGATTTGCTCTCTTCCTCATCAATATTCAACTGAATGCACACGTTAAGCGGCGGCATGTCTGCCGGTCGCTGTTCGTTGAGTCGACGCGCTATTTTTAGCCGGTCAACAGATTGCACCCAATCGAAATGTTCCGCCACAATTTTTGTCTTATTAGACTGTATGGGGCCAATCATATGCCATTCAATGTCTGTCAGCGTGTTTAGGGTTTGTATTTTACTGACACCTTCCTGAATATAGTTTTCGCCAAACATTCGTTGTCCGGCTTCATACGCTAGCTTTATATCTGATACGGGTTTGGTCTTGCTAACCGCCAGCAATTGTACAGAATGCTCAGGACGTTTAGCATACACAGTGGCTTTATGGATGAGTTGTCGTGTGTTTATCAGTCGATCTGCTATTGTTTGCATTAATAGTTACTTACCTAATATTGGAGAAGTCACGCCGTGGATATTACCGAACTTTTGGCTTTCAGTGTCAAGAATAACGCATCAGACCTTCACTTGTCTGCCGGGCTGCCGCCTATTATTCGTGTAGACGGCGAGATGCGCAAACTCAATGTAGACCCGCTCGATCATAAACAGGTGCATGCCCTGATTTATGAAATCATGAACGACAAGCAGCGCAAAGAATACGAAGAAAACCTCGAAACCGATTTTTCTTTTGAAGTAAAAGATTTATCCCGCTTTCGGGTAAACGCCTTTGTCCAAAACAGGGGCGCAGCGGCGGTGTTAAGGACTATCCCGAGTAAGGTGCTGACACTTGATGACTTAGGCGCGCCGCCGATATTCAAAGAAATTATAAATCAGCCCACGGGCATCGTGCTGGTGACCGGTGCAACGGGGTCGGGTAAAAGTACCACGTTGGCGGCGATGGTCGATCATATCAATGCCCACAAACGAGAGCATATTCTGACTATTGAAGATCCTATCGAATTTGTGCATGAGAATAAGCTCAGCGTACTTAACCAGCGTGAAGTGCATCGCGATACGCACAGTTTCTCTAATGCGTTGCGCTCAGCGCTGCGGGAAGATCCCGACGTTATACTGGTGGGTGAACTGCGGGATCTGGAAACCATTCGTCTGGCGATATCCGCCGCTGAAACCGGTCACTTGGTGTTTGGTACGCTGCATACCAATTCGGCACCCAAAACGATTGACCGTATCATTGATGTGTTTCCGGCCGAGGAAAAAGCCATGGTACGCTCAATGTTATCTGAGTCGCTACGGGCGGTTATTTCGCAAACACTGCTTAAAAAGGTCGGCGGAGGCAGGGTGGCTGCCCACGAAATCATGGTCGGTATCCCGGCTATTCGTAACCTTATTCGTGAAGACAAAGTGCCACAAATGTACTCGGTGATTCAAACCGGCCAGGCCCATGGTATGCAAACCATGGATCAGTGTTTACAACGGCTTGTAGCCTCTGGTGTGATATCACAGCAGGACGCCATGGCGAAGATGGTTGATAAACAACGTCCGGGCTTTTAACGCGTATTGCAAAGGAGAACACTATGCTTGATCAACTGCTGCAAACCATGGTCGATCGTGACGCGTCCGATTTATTTGTGACCTCGTGCTTTGCCGTTAGCGCCAAAATTAATGGCAAACTGACACCGCTCAACGACGCGCCGTTAACCGACGCCGGCGCACTTGATTTGGTGCATGAGGCAATGAACGATAAACAGCGTGATGAGTTTCACACCACTAAAGAGTGTAATTTTGCGATTGCCCGCGACGGTATAGGCCGCTTTCGGTGCAGCGCCTTCTGGCAGCGCGATCAGGCAGGCATGGTAATACGCCGCATTGTGACGCAAATTCCCAATGCTGACGATCTCGGCCTGCCTCCGGTACTAAAAGACATTATTATGTCAAAGCGCGGGCTGGTGCTGTTTGTAGGGGGCACCGGTACCGGTAAGTCGACCTCACTGGCGGCGCTTATTGGCCATCGCAATACTCACTCACACGGCCATATTCTGACTATCGAGGATCCGATTGAGTTTGTGCATGAGCACAAAAACTGTGTGGTGACCCAGCGCGAGGTGGGTATTGATACCCAGTCTTTCGATGATGCTCTGAAAAGCTCACTGCGTCAGGCTCCCGATGTTATTCTGATTGGTGAAATACGTTCCATGGAGACCATGGAGTATGCCATGTCGTTTGCCGATACGGGGCATTTATGTGTGGCAACGTTGCACGCCAACAATGCTAACCAGGCCATTGAACGTATCATGCACCTGGCACCCAAAGATCAACATGACAAGCTGCGGTTTGATTTGAGTCTGAACATTCGTGCCATTGTTGCCCAGCAGTTAGTGCCAACCGTTGATGGCAAAGGCCGGGTCGCGGCGATTGAAATTCTGCTTAATTCGCCGTTAATTCGCGACCTTATTCAGCGTAACGAAATTGGCAGCCTCAAAGAAGCCATGGATAAAGGCCGCGAGCAGGGCATGCAAACCTTTGACCGAGCCTTGTTCGATTTGTACAAAAGTGGCCAGATTAACCTTGAGCAGGCGTTACATCACGCCGACTCACCCAATGATCTTCGCTTAATGGTGAAGCTTGATGCCAACAACACGGAAAGTGATGGCCTTGGCTCCTTGTCCGGGGTATCGATTGATATGGATTAACCTGTGATTCGGTTAAAATCCGGCGTTGGCCCTTTTGTTATTCAGCAATATCATGATGCCCTGACAGAGCAGGGAATAGGCTGTGTGCTGCGCAATCAGTTTATCAGTGGGGCAGCTGGTGAATTACCGGTTCAGGATCTCGAGCCGGAACTGTGGCTGCTTAACGTTGACGATGCAAGGCAGGCTGAGGCGGTATGGCAATCTCTACAGGCCGACTCACAGGCTGTGGCGTGGGTCTGTGAGGGGTGTCAGGAGTATCAGGACGCCGAATTTAATATCTGCTGGAACTGCCAACAACCCAGGTAACCCGTTGCTGACATTGGTGTGTCAAATCGCTTTTTATAACAGCGGTCAGGGGGTACCGAGGCAGTGTGATGTGTTTAACGGGCGTTAATTTGCTTGGCAGAGGGAAACACTTAAGCCCAGAGGTTTTCAAACCAACTGGTAAAAATTAAACAGGCAGAAACACTGTCCACTTTGCCTTTGGTCAGCTTTTTATAGCCGCCCAGTTCAAACAGCATGGCCCGGGCGTCGGCGGTGCTTAGCCTTTCATCCCAGGTTTCTACCGGCGTTTTGAATCGTCCATGCAGGCGGTTGGCAAATTTTTGTGCCCGTTCGGTCATGGTTTGCGATGTGCCGTCCATATTTAAGGGTAAGCCCACAACCACCACGTGCGGCTGCCATTCATCATACAGGGCCTGGATCTGTTGCCAGTCAGGAATACCGTCGCGGGCTTTTAACGCCTCCAGCGGGGCGGCAGTGCCAGTGACTTCCTGACCGATTGCCACGCCGATACTTTTGGTACCAAAATCAAATGCCAGCACGGTGCGCTGACCGGCTTCAGGCATGTCCCACCTCGGGCGCAAGCTGCCATACATCAACGCCAAGGCTATTAACGGCCAGTTGCCAGCGCTGGTGGATAGGCGTGTCGAACAATATCTTTGGATCAGCCTCGATGGTTAGCCACGAGTTTTGCTGAATTTCCTGCTCAAGCTGGCCGGCGCTCCACCCAGCGTAACCGAGTGTAATTATGGCCTGCTCAGGCCCCCGGTGGTTGCCCAAAGCACTTAATATGTCTTTTGATGTCGTGACCATGATTTCCGAAGTAAGGCCCAGACTGGAACTCCAGCCCGGCTGCGGACTATGCAAAATAAATCCTCGCTCCTGACTGACGGGACCGCCCGCCAATACCACTTGCTGGCCTTTTTCTTCGTCGACTTGCGCGTCTTCGTCGGCTTGTTCCAACAATTCTTTAAGGGTCATATTAGTCGGTTGATTAACCACCAACCCCATTGCGCCATCATCATTATGTTCGCAAATGTAGGTCAGGCTTCTGGAAAAAAACGGGTCTTGCATTGACGGCATGGCAATCAAAAAATGATTCGCCAGACTTTTAAGTTCTGTCATGTGTTTTACCTCGTTTAACTGCCCTGGGCAGGGCCAACCGATTAGTTAAGTTTAGCTTCAATAGCGTCAAATAACTCTCCCATAATATTAATGTCGAAGGCCGCTTCGATCTCACGAACACAAGTAGGGCTGGTCACGTTAATTTCGGTAATACGGTCACCGATGACATCCAGACCCACAAACATTAGTCCTTGTTTGACCAGCGTCGGCGCGATTTGTTCAGCCAGCTGGCGATCGCTGTCGCTGATAGGCTGCGGTCGCCCCGTGCCGCCGGCGGCTAAATTACCGCGCGTTTCACCCGCCGAAGGTAAGCGCGCCAGACAATACGGCATGACTTTGCCATCCACTATCAGTATGCGCTTGTCACCGTCTGCTATGGCCGGCAGATAGGCCTGAACCATCATATGAGACTGGCCATTATCCGTGAGGGTTTCAATGATTACGCCAAGGTTAGTGCCGTCTTCCCCCACTCTGAAAATAGACGCGCCGCCCATGCCATCAAGGGGCTTGCAAATAACATCGCGGTGCTTAGCATGAAACGCTCTGACTAACTGAGCGTTGCGCGTAACCAGGGTGTCGGGAATCAACTCCGGGAAATAAGCAGTAAAGAGTTTTTCATTATAATCGCGCAGGCTTTGCGGTTTATTGACGACCAGTGCGCCATCTCTTTCTGCCAGATCAAGAATATGGGTCGCGTACAGGAATTCGCTGTCGAAGGGCGGATCCTTGCGCATTAGAATAACGTCTAACTCACCGAGAATGTAAGTTTGCTGCTCGCCAAGCGTATAGAAGTCTGTGGCGTTATCGCGCACCTCTACCGTTTGGCCAAGTGCTTTAGCGATACCATTGTCGATATACAGATCCTTGAGCTCAAGGTAGATAAGGGTGGCACCACGTCGCTGGGCTTCCAGCATCATGGCAAAACTGGTGTCTTTCTTCGGTTTAATATGGGCAATGGGGTCCATCACCACACCAACAGTATAGGTCATAAGGTGTTCTCTCGTTCGCTCTAACGTTAAAGTGGTGGCGCGTTGCGTGCATTTCAAGCGGTGCTCGTCACAACGGCCGGTAAATGGCGCGTCGTGACGCTGTCACAACAATGATGCACTGCGTTAAATTAAATATCGCCAAACGTGGCTTGCAATATAGACAGACCGGATAGCGCGGCAGTTTCTGTGCGTAAAATTCGAGGACCCAGCGAACAAGCGGTAAAACCCGTTTCCTGAGACTGGTGAACTTCTGCATCGCTGAGGCCCCCTTCCGGGCCAATCAGCAAGCGGTATCCTTTATTGTTTCCGGCCAGCTGGGTAAGACGCTGCTGACTGCCGGGCGCCAACACTAAACGGGTTTGTTGGGTGGAGTCTGATAGCCAATCCTGCAGCGACAACACCGGGTGAAGCGTTGGCAGGGTATTGCGCCCGCATTGCTCACATGCCCCCTGGATTATTTTTTGCCATTGCTGAAATTTCTTTTGCCAGCGTTTCTCATCCAGTTTTACCGGACAACGTTCAGTAATGAGCGGCGTGATATCCGTGGCACCCAGTTCTGTGGCTTTTTGTAATACCCAGTCCATTCTGTCGCCCTTGGAAATGCCCTGTCCTAAATGCAAGGGCAACGATGACTGGGGATCAATAGCGAGCTTGGAATCAACTTCAATAACCACCTGCCGACGCTGAGCAAGTATGACGGTAGCAGAATACTCGTTACCATCGCCGTTAAATAACACAACAGGATGACCGTTTTTTAAACGCAGTACATTGGCAACATGGTGCGCGGTGTCGGCATGCAAAGTGATTTCACTGTCTACAGCGATAGTGTCGGCATGATAAAGGCGTGGAATACGCATAGGATCTCGTTACCAAAACAAAATGGAGGCTAGTGTAGCCTTCATTATGCGGCAAATTCAACTGGCGGGTGAGTAAAACCCGGTTCCGATAATGGTGGCTTGCTTATGGCTTGGCTGAGACAGAGGTATCTGCGGATTGCGATTGGTTGGCTAAGGCAGTCTGAGCGCGACGAGCGTGCACGGTGTGTTTGCCTTTATCGCCTTTTAGCGAATAAGCCAAAATAAGCGCAACGATAGCAAAGAGACAACTAAGTAGTAACATTTTCTGTTCCTTAAAAAAGTCTGCTGGCAGAGAGTAGCTTCGGCAATATGCCCGAACTGACGGTGTGCTTAAGCATACTTAAAGATATGAATGAATAGCCCCAAATACCTATTGATAAGCGTTACTGCGACGCTGTACAAATAAGGGGGAGGGGCGGACTATCGAGCCAAATGGCGTGTTATACCAGTAAAAAGTATGCGAGCTTTGCTCGTTTCACCGGCGGGATAACACCATCTGAATGCAGCTAACATGTTAAACGTCACCGTCAATTGCGCATAGTTTACGCGACATTTATGACAGAACGATGAAAATTCGACGAGGCAGAGCAATTTTGTTGCGTCATAATACGTAACGCTGGTACCTTACAAATAGTTAAATAGTAAAGGAACTGGCTTATGTTAACCCAAGAAAACATTGAGATGTATGTGAATACCTATGCGATACCCTGGGGTATCAACATCGCAATGGCGCTGATTATTTTTGTCATCGGGCGCATTGCCGTAGGCGTGATCATTTCTATGTTTGGCAAGCTCATGTCGAAGTCAAAATACGACGACATGCTGATAGAGTTTTTGAAGTCTATCTTAAATGCCGTACTCATGTTGTTTGTCATCGTAGCCTCACTTGATGAGCTCGGCGTTGATACCACATCATTAGTGGCGATTCTCGGTGCTGCCGGCCTGGCAATTGGTTTGTCGTTGCAGGACTCTCTGAAAAACTTCGCCGCCGGAGTCATGTTACTGGTCTTCAAGCCATTTAAGGCTGGCGACTACGTTGAAGCCGCAGGCGTTGCCGGTACAGTGAAAAAGATTGGTATTTTTACCAGTTCAATGACTACGCCTGACAACAAAGAAATTATCGTTCCCAACGGTAAAATCTACGGCGACAATATTATTAATTATTCTGCCATGGCAACCCGTCGTGTTGATATGGTGTTTGGTATTGGCTATGGCGATGACTTACGTAAAGCCAAAACCTTACTGGAGCAGATGGTAAAGGATGAAGAACGTATTCTGGCAGAGCCGGCTCCGGTTGTCGCGGTTGCCTCTTTAGGTGATTCCAGTGTTAACTTCACGGTTCGTCCGTGGGTGAAAAAAGAAGACTACTTTGCCGTGCTCTGGTCGTTTACCGAAAACGTCAAGTTACGTTTTGATGAAGAAGGTATTTCAATTCCGTTTCCGCAAATGGATGTTCATTTGTTTAAAGAAGATGACGAAGACGAAAAGGAGCATAAAGCTACTAAATAGCTTTTGTGTGAAGCTTTTAAGTGTCATTAAAAATCCCGGCGTTGGCCGGGATTTTTGCGTTTAAACAAGGCACTGGGTTTTAGCGCTGGCAGTTTGCCTTGCTGTTACTTGCGTTATAATCGGTCATGGCAGCTGGCATATTGGCCTGCAGCTTTTTAATCCGGCTCTGTGGTGCCGGGTGAGTCGATAACAGTTCTGGCGGTCGGTTGCCATCACTGGCCGCTTCCATGTTTTGCCATAAATCTACCGACTGGCGTGGATCAAATCCTGCCATGGCCATCAGTTGCAGGCCAATCAGGTCAGCTTCAGACTCGTGAGCCCGGCTAAACGGTAACTGCACACCTACCTGCATTCCAAGCCCTAAGCCGGTCATAATGGCCTGGTTGTAGGGAACTTCATTGGCGGCAAGGATTTGATTGACCACTTGCGAGCCGGTATCGATAAGCGTACTTTGCGACATCCGCTCATTACCGTGCTGAGCAATAACGTGGCCAATTTCATGACCAACTACGGCGGCCAGCTGATGCTGGTTTTTGGCGACATTTAATAAGCCGGTATAAACGCCTATTTTCCCGCCAGGCAGCGCGAACGCATTGACCTGTTCATCATCAAACACGACGATTTCCCAGTTACCTCCGTAAACCCCTTGTGGCACAAAAGGAAGCAGCGTTTCGGCAACACACTGAACATATTCGTTTCTGGCAGGCTGCTCAGACACTGGCGTTTCGGATTTCATGCTGTCGAAGGCCTGACTGCCCATTTGGTCAAGTTGCGAACTACTGAACAAAAGCAGTTGGTTGCGGCCGGTAGGCGAGGTCGCGCAAGCCGTTAATCCAGAGATAACCAGCAGAGCAGCAGTGATGTATGCGGGTGCCTTCATATAGTCTTATCCTCTTCCATTTTTTGTTCGCCCATCTTTTTGAGCGTCATATTACTGTCATGGCTGCGCCATGAAAATGTCATAAGGCTTACTTAGCCTTGTCATTTTACGCATAACTAGTGCTTTGTATGGTAGGCGAATTACCTCGACAAGCATAGTTCATTTAACAACAAGAAAGGAAATTCAATGGCAACGTCAAGATTTAAATTAAGCCTTTTGGCGCTGGGTATGGCTGGCTTACTGACCGGTTGTAGCCTTGATGGTGATGATGGCGCAGACGGCGCTGATGGCCCTCAGGGACAACAGGGTGAGAGCGGAGCACCGGGTACCGATGGTCTGGATGCTAATCGCGGCGTAAAGTTATCGGTGATTGGCCGGGCGTCTCTTGAGGCCGAAGGGGCGGCAGAAATTGTGCAATTTGACGCCGCAACCAACACGGTTTATGTCACCAACAGCGATGCGAATACCGTCGCTATGGTAGATATCAGTGGTCTGACCGATGAAGCGTTAAGCAGCCCCATTACCGATCTTAATTTAACCGTGGGCACAGAAATTACCCTCGCTGGCGAAGTCGCCGGGGTTGCCCTGGATGGTCTCACCAGCATTGCATTGTCTGGCGACCTGCTTGCAGTTGCAGTCCCTGCACAGAGCAAAAATGATAATGGCTTTATCCTGTTTTACAGCGGTGTTTCATCTATGTCGCCGGTATTTTTAAAAGCCGTCGAGGTCGGTAATCTGCCCGATATGGTGACCTTTACACCTGATGGCAGCAAAGTACTGGTGGCCAATGAAGGCGAGCCCAGCGGCGATTACACGATTGATCCGGAGGGTTCGGTGGCCGTTATTGAGGTAACGGATAACATGCCAGCTGATACTGCCACTGTACTTGATTTTACCGCCTATAACTCTGAAAAGGCCCGGTTGATGGCGATGGGGATGCATTTTCCTAACCCCGCCGGTCGCACTATTAACGGTCAGTTAATCAGTACTACGGTGGCCCAGGATTTAGAGCCGGAATACATAACCGCCAGTAACACCATGGCCTATATTACGTTACAGGAAAACAACGGCGTTGCGGTACTTGACCTGACAAGCATGGAAATGGATATCGTTGGCCTTGGGTTTAAAAACTGGGCAGGGCTTAATATCGATGTTCAGGAAGACGGCGAAGTGGGTTTTGGTCAGTATGAAGGGCTTTACGGCGTGTATATGCCAGATACCATTACTCACTACAGCTGGAAAGGGGCAGACTTTCTGTTAACTGCTAACGAGGGGGATGCCCGTGAGTATTTCATTTCTGATGATATGACCGAAGCTGAGTGTACCGCTGCCGGTGGTCAGGACTTTGATGATGGCGAGTGTCTGGCGTTTACCGAAGAAGTGAAAGTGAAAGACCTGGTTGCGGCTCCCGGCTCACTGCTTGAAGCGTTGCAAATGAATGGCGAAGCCGATGATCTGCGGGTAACCAACGCATTGGGCGATGCCGATGGTGATGGCGAATATGACTCGGCTTACAGTTATGGTGCGCGCTCGTTTACCATTTGGGATCAAAACGGCCTGGTGGTGTTTGACTCCGGTGATGATTTTGAACGGATTACCGCCTCATTGTTCGGCGCCGCTTTCAACAACGGCGACGATGAAAACGAAGGCGATTCGCGTTCTGAAAATAAAGGACCAGAGCCGGAAGCTCTGACCATCGGGCAGGTCGGCGAGCGTACCTATGCGTTTATCGGTCTTGAGCGTATGGGCGGGATATTTGTGTATGATATCACCAATCCATATGATGCGTTTTTCGTCGAGTACATTAACAACCGCGACCTTACTGAAGGCCTTGAAGTGGGCGATGCCATTGGCGACCTGGCCCCGGAAAGTCTGTTGTTTGTAGCGGCAGAAGACAGTGTGACAGGGCAGCCGATGTTAATTGTAGGCAACGAAGTGAGCGGCACCGTGGCGGTCTATTCGGTGTCACAGCTGTAAGTCATATTGATTGAGTAAAACTGAAAACCGGCAATTTGCCGGTTTTTTATCAACTGTTTAGCACTGAAATAGTAATGATGCGCTGCGCATTATGGCTTAGCGTTATCTGCCACTGATAGGCTCATGGCACGCGCTGTGTTACCTCATACTGATACTGCATGCTCACACAAGATTCCAGCAACTGAATGCACGCAAAGCGCCTGAGTGCACTGCGTCATGACTTTTATCGCATAAACGTTTAAGCTTAGGCAAACTCATTGGACCTGTATTGCTCGTTGCCGGAGCAAGCAGAGTTGTAACGCAGAGATTAGATAAAAATGAATGCAAACGTAGTGTTAAGTGGTGTTGGATTATGGACCCCGCCCAATAAAATTAGTAACGAAGAACTGGTTGCCAGTTATAACGCCTGGGCCGAAGCATTTAACAATGAACATCAGGCACAAATTGATGCCGGGGAAATCACAGCAAAACCTTTTTCGAGCGCCGACTTTATCGAAAAAGCATCCGGTATTAAGAGCCGCTACATATACCAAAAAGAGGGCGCACTGGATATTACGCGCATGCGACCGCTGATCCCCGAGCGCGGCGAAGATGAACTCTCCAATCAGGCTGAGATTGCCATTGAAGCCGCCAAACTGGCTCTCGCCGACGCCAATAAAACCGCGGCCGACGTTGATGCGGTGATTGTTGCCTGTGCGTATACGCAGCGCTCTTACCCGGCGATTGCAATCGAAGTGCAGTCTGCGCTGGGTATTGATGGCTTTGGTTTCGACATGCTGGTGGCGTGTTCTGCTGCGACATTTGGCATGCACCGGGCATGGGAAATGGTTGCCTCAGGTAACGCCAGGTGTGTGTTGGTGATTAATCCTGAATTGGTGTCACCGCAGGTAAATTATACCGACCGGGACAGCCATTTTATTTTTGGCGATGTCGCCACCGCAACGGTGTTGGAAAGTGCTGAAACCGTTACTACTGATACCAGCTTTGATATTTTAAGTACCCAGGCAAAAACGGTTTTCTCCAATAATATCCGCTCGAATTTTGGCTACATGAGTCACGCCAATGACAGCGATCCCTTTGGCCCCGACAAGTTGTTTCACCAAGCCGGCCGTAAAGTGTTTAAAGAAGTGTGTCCCATGGCGGCCGAGCATATTAGCGGTCACCTGGCGCGACATGGCTTAACCGCGGAAAACGTTAGGCGCTGGTGGCTTCACCAGGCGAACATCAATATGAACCTGTTAATTTGTAAGAAGCTACTTGGCCGGGATGCGTCGGCCGATGAGGCACCTATTGTCCTCGATGAGTATGCGAATACCGCGTCGGCAGGTTCAGTGATTGCCTTTGCCTTACATCATCAGGATTTAGCGCAGGATGACGTTGGTGTTATCTGCTCTTTCGGTGCCGGGTATTCCATTGGGAGTTTGCTGGTCCGCAAAAGATAATGGCATGGGCCCGCTGTTTATGATAATAAATCATCATAAATAATTGATGTGCAGCGCATTACTGTTTTGCCGGTCCTACGCTGACGACATGCGCGCCCAGGGTATTGAGACAATAAATGATTGCAAACATCGGCTACGGCCTGAATAGTATTGGTTACCTGATTTTGTTACTGCTGCTATTTACGGTGCGTAAGCCGGGTTTAGCAAAGTATATGCTCAGCTTAGCGACGTTAGTCACATTGCTCTGGTCGCTGAGCTTTGTCTCGTATCTAAGCGGTCCGCTCGGAGTGTTGCATCTGCTGCAGGCCGATACCCTGAAACAGGGCGTTTGGATATTGTTTCTGGCCAGTTGTCTGAAATACGACTTTGACAATATCTGGCAAGTGTTACGTCAGCCAGCGACCATTGCCGCCCTGGCCGTGCCGGTCTTCGCCTTGTTACTGCCCTGGCTGGTAAAACTGGATGTCACCTGGCATTTCCTGTTGCAAACTCTCATCGCACTTGAAGTGCTTATTTTACTGGAAGTGCTCTACCGTCAGGTGGGCGATAACCAGTGGGCCTACAAACCGCTGGCGCTTTATCTGGGCGCCACCCAGTTGTTTGAATTTGTTTCCTATGCCAATGCCACCATGATTGCCCAGGTGGAACCAGGTTTTATTGCGGCGAGAGGCTACATCTATTTGTTAATGTTGCCCTTTTTAGTCATTGCTACACGGCGCATTAAGCATTGGGGAATGAATATCTTTATTTCCCGCGATGTGGTGCTGCACAGTTCTTTGTTATTAGTGGCTGGCGTGTATTTATTTGTGATGGCAGCGACAGGATATGTCATCAACTATCTGGGCTGGGACTGGAGTTTTACCGTACAGATCGTCTTAGTGGTATTGTCACTGGTATTATTGGTGACCTTGTTTTTGTCCAACAGTTTTCGCACCAGCGTTAAGATTTTTATCACCAAACACTTTTTCGCTAACCAA
The DNA here is from genome assembly GCF_028595265.1 of Alteromonas gilva. NCBI lineage: Bacteria > Pseudomonadati > Pseudomonadota > Gammaproteobacteria > Alteromonadales > Alteromonadaceae > Alteromonas > Alteromonas gilva. The sequence goes on from NZ_JAQQXP010000003.1 coordinate 324,525, forward strand.
TTTGACTATCGTCTGGAGTGGGTGAAATTAACCAATATACTCGCCAATAACGACCAGTCTTTACCAAGCGTCTATGATGCGGCGCTAGAGGGAGTAATTGGCGCCATCAATTACGACAGTGGCGCCTTGGTTAAAAAGCAGGGCGCGAACTTTACCGTGGTTAGCAGTCAGTACTTTATCTCTGAGGACGAAACACAAGAGGTGCTGAAGCCGCTATGGGAATTTTGTGATAAAACCGGCCTGCTTATCGACCTTAGCGAATATCAAACCAAGCCCTATAATTACGAGGGATTAACGCTGCCTCGATCGTTTTTTGAACAAACTGATATTCAACTGGTGATCCCGTTTGTCAGCGAGAATAAAATGTGGGGCGTGGCGTTATTAAGGGCTGTCGATCGCCCCCGGATCTCCCTGGACTGGGAGGTACGAGAATATTTGAACGCCGTGACCAACCAAATTGCTAACTTTATTTATTTGCATGAAGCGGCACAATCACTGGCCGAAAATGCACAGTTTGCTGCGTTTAACCGCATGGCGGCGTTTGTTTTGCACGATCTGAAAAATGTTATGGCACAAATTGATTTAATACTGTGCAATGCTGAACAGCATAAAGCCAATCCGGAGTTCATTGACGATACTTTTGAAACGCTTCATTATACCAAAGCCCGTATGGATAAAATGTTACGGCAGTTAACCGAAAAGCAGATTGAAGAGAGTCGCTCTGATGCCAGCCATACGCTGTCAGATTTGATTACCCAGGTGATTGAAAAAAGATGCCAGTCGATGCTGCCCATTCCGCAATTAATGGTGACGGAGCAAACCAGTGTTGTTGTCGATCAGGATAAGTTAACCAATGTGATGTATCATCTGCTCAGCAACGCGCAACAGGCGACCCCTGATAATGGCAGTATTGACGTGACGCTGCTGATAGATTCTGAGCGCCAGCATCAACTGGTTTTTATTGAGGATGATGGTTGCGGCATGAGTGAAGAATTCATTAAGCACCGCTTATTCAAACCCTTTGATACCACCAAAGGGAACGCCGGAATGGGGATTGGTGCGTATGATGCCAAAGCGTACATGGAATCGATCGGCGGGTATTTAAAGGTACAAAGCCAGCCTGGAGTGGGTAGCTGTTTTACATTAGGGTTTCCCATTAAATAACAATAATGAAGCCGGATTAAAGTGGATAAAATATGACTGATACCATCTTGGTAGTTGACGATGATTTAGGTATTCAAAAGCAATTAAAGTGGAGCTTAACTGACTACAATATTGTTTTTGCAGATGACCGCACATCAGCAGTGGCCCAGTTACGTCGTTTTGAACCCAAAGTCGTGACACTCGATTTAGGGCTGCCCCCCGATCCGGCTAACGCATCTGAAGGGCTTAAAACACTTGAAGAAATTTTAGCGTTAGCGCCAAACACCAAAGTCATCGTGGTAACAGGCAATAATGATAAGCAGAATGCGCTTAAAGCCATCGATATTGGCGCCTATGATTTTTATCAAAAACCCATCGACTCAGACACGATTAAGCTCTTGGTCAATCGTGCGTTAAATCTGGCTAAACTGGAAGATCAGAACCGAATTTTGGCCAGAACCCGGCCTGCTATGGGGCGCATTATTGGCAATAGCGATGCGATTCAAACGGTAATGCGCCGGGCAGAAAAAATAGCTGGTACGGATATCAGTACACTCCTATTGGGTGAAAGTGGTACGGGGAAAGAAGTGTTCGCTCGTTCTATACATGAACACAGCCCGCGCAAAGACAAGCCATTTGTGGCAATCAACTGTGCTTCAATACCGGAAAACCTGCTTGAGAGTGAGTTGTTCGGCTATGAAAAAGGCGCATTTACCGGTGCGAATAAAACCACCGTGGGAAAAATCGAAACAGCCCAGGGCGGTACCTTATTTCTAGACGAAATCGGCGACATGCCCGTTGGTTTGCAAGCTAAAATGTTGCGGTTTTTGCAGGAGCGGGTGATAGAGCGCGTCGGTGGAAGAAGCGAAATTCCTGTGGATATCCGCGTAATTTGCGCCACCCACAGAGATCTACAGGCCATGGTGGCAGACGAAACCTTTAGGGAAGACTTGTTTTACCGCATTGGCGAAATTCCGATTAATATTCCGCCGTTGCGTGACCGCGATCAGGACATTATTTTGTTGGGCAGAACCTTCCTCAACGAGTACCGCGAGTCATTTAACGCCAAAGCGAAAAGCTTTAGCGAAAGCGCGATTAAAGCCATGCTGGCACATCGCTGGCCGGGCAACATCCGGGAGCTTCAAAATAAGCTCAAATCGGCGGTCATTATGGCCGAGGGGGCGTTGATTCAGCCTGAAGATCTGGGGTTGGCAGAACCATCTGAAGAGCTGGAGAATGAAATTTTGAATCTCCGTGAAGTCAGAGAGTCAGCCGAAAGCAAAGCGATCCGCAAGGCATATCAGCGGGCCGATAAAAATATCTCCAGAACCGCCGAGTTATTGGGCGTGACGCGGCCAACCCTGTATTCGTTAATCGAAAAGTACCACCTGGAAGATCTTAAAACCGGGCAGTAATTACCATGTACTGCATAGTGCAGTGATTCGTTGCCGCCAAGGCTGTATTCAGCTTGGCGGTGGCTACAGTGTTACCCGTTTGGCTGATTAGAGCTCGCCACTCCTGACGCCCAGGCTATCTGCGTGCGCCCCTTTGGTGCCTTCTTATCCTGCGTTAACCCAAAGCACAGCCCAATGCATGGCATGGTCCGCTGCTTTTCAAAAACGCCATTGCAGTGCAACGGCCAGCCTTATAATTTACTATCAATACTCGAGAAATGCTGAATCCATAGCCGTATTAACCGCGATTTGGCCATGCCACTTTGTGCTGACATTTCTGTAAGCTGCTCGATACACTGCTGGGTTAAGGTAAACGTGGCACGATGCATAGGTGAGTTCGCTGGCTTATCGATAGCGGCGAGCTGACTGGCCTTCAGTGGCGCCACATTACCTGTCGCATAATCCAGCGCTTCGTCTATGAAGTCATCAGCACTGACTTGCTGACCAGTGCTACGTTCAGCCGACTGCGTGGAGCGAGACAGATTGATCAGACTCATGTTGTTCTCCCTTGCCGCGGGCAAGAAGTTCTTCAATTATACTGCGAATTTCGACAGCCGCTTTACCCTTGGATTCACTTTCTAAGACCGAGCGGCCTGATTCTTCGGAGTCGTCATACATATTGCGACTAAATGTGACCGAATTCAGCACTGGCACTTCAAACGAACGGCACACTTCTTTGGCTTCGAGTATGCGCGGCGCCAGTGACGGCAACGACGGACACTGGGTGATAACAAACGCGGCATTCATGCGTGGGTTAACCATTTTACATGTCGATAACACATCTTCCATGTGCGGCACTGTTTTTAAGTCGCGGCGCTTAGGGCGCAGGGGGATCAGAATATGGTCGGCAACGGCCATCGAGGAGCGTAGCGCCAGGTTATCCTGGCCACCGCAGTCAATGACCACATAATCATAACGCTCTTTCAGGCTTAATAATTCGTTGCGTATTTTGCCATAAAGCTGAATACAGGTAATCGACGGAAGCTCGTCATTGCTGCTGCGTTCCTGTGCCCAGTCGGACGTGGTGCGCTGCGGGTCGCAATCTACCATTAGCACGCTGGCCTTCTTTTCGCAGCGCAAATAGACTGCGATATTTTGTGCCAGACAGCTTTTGCCGCTGCCGCCCTTTTCACCACCAACTAATATCATCATTGTTCAATCCTCATTAAGTAATCGCAATTACGTAATAAAAAAGTGAACTTACTGTGGCTCAACACGCTTACCCCTAAGGTAAACAGCGCCTGCCAACAGTGTTCGGTAACCCCGCTATCTTATCTGTCGACGTAGACCGGAGGCTTTGCGTAACCTACCTTTCGGTGAGGCTTGCCTTTTTCATGTACTGCAAGGATGCATCATGCATCACGGCTAAATTTGTTATAAAGCATAGAGTAATCGTTGGTGCAGGGCTATTCATCGCAGGCATCGTTATTCATATTAAGGGATTTTAAATAATACCCTTAGCCAACTCAGACTTTTATAAAAGGGATTAAAATAAAGGTCTTTAATTGCTTTTTTGAATTACCCTGATTAATTTATTTAACTGGCTGTCTGCCCGGTGCGCGTTATACTGATTACAACTTTTCAAGGAGATAGTTATGACACACCCTGTAGATAAACCTTCGTTTGAAGGCAAAAAAGTTCCTGACGTTACCTTTGCTATTCGCGACGGTGAGCAGTGGATAGAGCGCACCAGCAGCGACATTTTTGCTGGTAAAACTGTGGTGGTATTTTCGTTACCGGGCGCGTTTACGCCAACCTGTTCATCCACGCATTTACCGCGTTACAACGAATTGGCCGACACCTTTAAAGAACATGGCGTTGATGAAATTGTCTGTGTATCGGTGAATGATACCTTTGTAATGAATGCCTGGGCGGCAGATCAGGAATCAGATAATGTGTCGCTGGTGCCTGATGGAAACGGTGAGTTTACCGACGGCATGGGTATGCTGGTCGACAAAGCCGATCTGGGATTTGGTAAGCGCAGCTGGCGCTATTCCATGCTGGTAAAAGACGGTGTGGTAGAAAAAATGTTTATAGAGCCAAATAAGCCAGGCGACCCGTTTGAGGTATCTGACGCTGACACTATGCTCAGTTACATTGCACCGAATGCGGTGAAGCGCGAACCGGTAAGTCTTTTCACCAAACCCGGCTGCCCGTATTGTGCAAAAGCTAAAGCATTGTTGCAAAGCAAAGGGTATAAGTACGAAGAGATCGTGCTCGGTCAGGGCGCAACGCTGACTTCACTGAAAGCCATGAGTGGCCGAGAGACTGTTCCTCAGGTATTTATTGGCGGCAAGCACATCGGTGGCAGCGACGATCTCGAAGCGTTCTTTTCATAACAGCAAATATCAGTGCCAGTGTGAGCGAAGTGGTCTGCCAACTGTTGAAAACAGCCAGAACTGACACAACCATTAATAAACAACGGTCTGCAGCGCAGGCCGTTTTTTTTGTGAATAACCGTTTTTACTCTCACTTCATCGTGATTGCCCTCGTTATCCTGACAATTTTTTGTCATAGTCAGTGACTTATCAAATAGGGGGACGACATGACAAAACGAATAATGATGTTGATTTTATGCAGTATAGGCATCTTTGAAGCCGCTGCCGCACTGACCGTTGATGAACAAAAAATGGTGGCTGTGATCGACGCCAACCAACCACAGGCTATGAGCATGCTGGAAAAGAGCGTCAATATTAACAGCGGCACAATGAATTTTGCCGGCGTTAAAAAAGTGGCCAGCCTGCTCACCCCTGAGTTCGAGTCATTAGGCTTTGATGTGTGGTTTGAAGATGGTAGTGCGTTTAATCGCGCCGGTCACCTGGTTGCCAAAATTGAGGGTGGCACAGGACCTAAGTTGTTGCTGATAGGCCATCTTGATACCGTTTTTGAGCCTGACAGCCCGTTTCAGAGCTTTACTCGTGTGGATGAAAAGCACATTAAAGGCCCGGGTGTTGCTGATATGAAAGGCGGTAATCAGATCATGTTGGAAGCGCTCAAAGCCCTGCATGCGGTGGGTAAGTTATCATCCATGAATATTCTGGTGGTGCTGACCGGCGATGAAGAGCTCAGTGGTCGGCCTTTGGCCCTTTCCAAAAAAGCGCTGGTTGATGGTGCTAAATGGGCGGATGTTGCATTAGGTTTTGAAAACGGCGACGGTAACCCACAAACCGCCAATATCTCCCGTCGGGGATCGGTTGACTGGACGCTCACCGTCACCGGTACCCCAGCGCATTCCTCTCAGGTATTCAAACCGCAAGTGGGCGCCGGTGCAATTTATGAGGCCGCCAGAATTCTCACCCAGTTTTATGAAGAGTTAAGAAGTGAGCGCTTGCTTACATTTAACCCCGGAAGAATTATGGGTGGTACACAGGTAACTCATGATAAAGGCACAAACAGTGGTACGACGTTCGGCAAAAACAATGTGGTAGCCGAGCATGCAATTGTGACCGGCGATATTCGCGCACTGTCGTTAGAACAGCTCACGCGGGTAAAGCATAAAATGCGCGCTATAGTTGAACAAAATCTGCCACAAACCAAGGCGACTCTGGAAGTCGGCGAGGGCTATCCGCCACTCGCGCCGAAAGCCGGCAACAAGGAGTTACTGAGTCTGTACAGCGCTGTCAGTGCGGATCTGGGGCAGGGGGAGGTCACTGCTGTCAACCCCTTAAATGCAGGGGCTGCCGATGTCTCATTCACCTCTGAATATGTGGATATGGCCCTTGATGGTCTGGGCATGAGCGGCTCTGCCGGTCATACGGTTAATGAAACGGCTGTTGTCAGCGCGCTGGCCTCACAGGCTAAACGTGCGGCAATTTTGATGTCGCGCCTGCATGAGCAAGCCGGCACAGGCAAGCCCTGATATTGCAATTAACTGCTAAGGTCGCCATAGTAGGCGACCTTTAAACGGTGGGAAGGAGTAATTTGTTTGTTGTCGGTAATTAAACACATTTCCTGGTTGCTACTGGCGGCGTTGTCTTACGATGCCGCTGCGCAGACCCAGTTTGATTTAAACCAGTCTTTTAAAGCGCTGTATAGCGCAGAGCTTGGCACCACTCGAAAATGCCTGGATAGCGCGCCAAATCGCTATGCAGTGTGTTCCGAAGCGCTGCGCGGCGAAGGCAATGCTCCCTTTATATTATTCCATGGTGAAAACAGCCCTATTGTGGTGCTCACCCATGGTCTGAGCGACTCGCCGTTTTATGTAAGTGCTATCGCCAGCGAACTCTACGATTCGGGCTATACGGTAATTGCCCCCTTATTACCGGGACACGGCTTAAAAAATGCCAGTGACGATATGCAGGATGAACAGCTGGCAGAGCGCTGGCAGGCCCATCTTAGCGACGTTATCGGGCTGGCACGAGATTATACCGGGCAGGTTACGCTCGGCGGTTTCTCTACCGGTGGCGCGCTGTCGGTGGATTACTACCTGAAGCATCCTGACCATGTAAACGGCCTGCTGCTATTCTCCGGCGCGTTGGCACTAAACAGTAATGTGGAAGCCTTGTCGCGCATCTGGGGGGTAAAGACCCTGGCCAAATGGCTCGACGGTGATTATCAGACTGCCGGTCCCAATCCGCAAAAGTATCCGAACGTTGCCAGTTTCGCCGGTCTCGAGTTGATGGATGTTATTCGTGCTATCCGTGAACGGCTGGAAGCGGGCACAACGATCAAGGTTCCCCTGTTTATTGCTCATTCCCAGGTCGATCAGACCACCCCCATAGAAGGGGTTATTGACTTGTTAAGTTATGTGGATGCAGATAATACCTTTTATGTCATTGATGCTGAGCACCGGCTTTGCCATGCTGATCTGGTGGTAAACCGCTTGCTGCTGGAAAAGATGAACTTTAACAAAAACCGCGCCGATCTCAGTGAGACCTGCGCGGTGCCGCAGGTAAACCCTCAGTTTTTCCCGATGGCCCGCGCCTTGCGCGGCTTTGTTGAGTTCGCGTTGTGAGTATTCATGAGCGGGACAACTGGCGGCGCTTAATGAGATAAAAACCGGCCGGTATGACCAGCAGTGACAGGATCAGCGCGCTGGCCATGCCGCCCACCATGGGCGCCGCAATACGGCTCATAATTTCAGAGCCGGTACCGCTGCCCCACATTACCGGCATCAAGCCAATCATAACCGTCAGGACGGTCATCAATACAGGACGCACCCGTTGTAACGCACCGGCCTCGACCGCGGCATCCAGTTGTTCGATGTTGTTAACGCCGGCACTGTTACTGTTGAGGTAAATAACCATAATGACGCCAATTTCCACCGCCACACCGGCCAGGGCAATAAAGCCCACACCGACTGCCACAGAAAGGTTGTATTGCAGCGCATAAAGCAGCCAGATACCGCCAGTTAAAGCCAGAGGTAAGGTACCAAGGACAAGTGCGACATCGCTAAACCGCCTGAAACTCATAAACAATAAAAACACAATGACAGCCATTGTCAGCGGCACCACAAAGGTGAGCTTTTGCATGGCCCGCTGCAGATATTCATACTGACCTGCCCACTGCAAAGTGTAGCCAACAGGTAAGTCTAACTCTTTATCAAGCAGTGCCCGAGCCTGATTAACATAGCTTTCAATATCGATACCGCTGACATCAATAAAGGTATAGCCGGTGAGCTGGGCGTTCTCACTTTTAAGGGCGGGGGGCCCATCGGCAATACTTATCTCGGTGACATCGCCCAGGGTAAGACGTTCGCCACGGGGCGTAACAAAAGGTAAGCTTGCCAGCGCCTCGGGATTATTCCGATACTGCTGAGGGTAGCGCAGGTTAACGCTGTAACGGGCGATACCTTCTACCGTGCTGGTAACATTTTTACCGCCTACGGCATTACTGATCACCTGCTGGATATCAGCCACCGTCATGCCGTAACGTCCCAGCGCCTGGCGATTAATATCAATTTGCATATAGCGGGCGCCGGCCACGCGTTCAGCATAGACCGACTCTGTGCCATCAAGGGGGCTCAGCAGTTTTTCTATTCTGGCACCAATAGCTTCAATTTGTTTAACATCGGCGCCTGAAACCTTAATCCCCAGAGGGGTTTTAATGCCAGTGGCCAGCATATCAATGCGGGTTTGTATGGGCATTACCCAGGCATTGGTTAAACCGGGAAAAGAAACAATCTGGTTCAGTTCATCACGCAGGGCCTGACTGGTCATGCCGTCGCGCCAGGCCGATTTGGGCTTAAGCTGAATGAAGGTTTCAATCATAGTCAGCGGCGCAGGATCGGTGGCAGTTTCTGCCCGGCCAACTTTACCAAACACGGTGTCGACTTCTGGCAGGGTGGCAATGAGCTTGTCAGTTTGCTGCAGAATTTGTCGCGCTTCACCAATGGATATCCCCGCGTAGGTGGTAGGCATATACATCAGATCGCCTTCGTCCAGCGGCGGCATAAACTCACTTCCCAGCTTTGACAACGGATAGTATCCCGCCGCGGTAATGAGCAGCGCGAACATTAAGGTACTTTTGGGAAAGCGCAGCACCAGCTTTAAAGCTGGTCTGTAAACGGCCTGGGCAGCACGGTTAATCGGGTTACGCTGCTCCGCGATCACCTTACCTTTAATGACATAGCCAATCAGCACCGGAATAAGGGTGATTGCTAACCCGGCAGCGGCGGCCATGGCGAAGGTTTTGGTATAGGCTAACGGGGCAAACATTCGCCCCTCCTGCGCTTCGAGAATAAATACCGGTAAAAAACTCACCGTAATGATCAATAAACTGAAAAACAAGGCTGGCCCTACTTCATTGGCGGCTCGACTGACCAGCTCCCAGCGGTCGGCGTCGGGTTCAGCCTGTTCCAAATGTTTATGAAAATTCTCAATCATCACTATGGCGCCATCGGTCATCGCACCAATCGCGATGGCGATACCGCCAAGCGACATAATATTGGCATTAATGCCCTGCCAGTGCATCAGTAAAAAGGCACTCAGTATGCCCAATGGTAATGTCACCAGAGCCACGATGGCGCTGCGCAGGTGCAGTAAAAATAGCCCACAGATTAGCGCGACAAGGAGCAACTCTTCGACCAGCTTTTGCCATAAATTGTCGATGGCACTGGTGATGAGGTTAGAGCGGTCGTACACCGGCGTAATCACAACGCCCGGTGGCAAGCCGGCTTTTAACGTTTCAAGCTTTGCCTTAACGCCATCGATGGTGCGTTGGGCATTCTCGTTGTGCCGCATCACGATAATACCGCCTACGGTTTCGCCTTTACCGTTGAGCTCTGCAATGCCGCGCCGCGGAGCCGGGCCGGTTCTGACTTCTGCCACGTCGGCAAGGGTAACCGGTGTGCCATCGGCGGAAACCGCCAGCGCAATCTGGCGTATATCGTCCAGGGTCTCAATATAGCCCGTTACGGTGACCATATATTCGGCCTCAGCCATTTCAATGACAGACGCCCCCACTTCCTGATTACTTTGTTTAATAGCCTGCTCAAGCTGCGCCAAAGTCAGGTTAAAGGCATCCATAGCAAGGGGGTCAACCACAATCTGATATTGTTTTTTCATGCCGCCCACAGTGGCAACTTCGGCTACACCCGCCACCGACTGTAATGCAAACTTGAGATACCAGTCCTGGATGCTGGTGAGATCGGCAATGTTATGCTGGCCACTGGGGTCACTCAGGGCGTACATGTAGACCCAGCCAACACCGGTCGCGTCGGGGCCTAAGCGAGGCTGAGCCGAAGCCGGCAAGCCCGGCGCAACCTGTGATAAATACTCCAGTACCCGTGAGCGTGCCCAGTACATGTCGGTATCATCATCAAAAAGCACATACACATAGGAGTCGCCAAAAAAGGAAAAGCCGCGCACGGTATGGGCACCCGGCACCGACAGCATGGCTGATGTCAACGGATAGGTAACCTGTTGTTCTACCACAGAGGGAGCCTGTCCGGGGTAGCTGGTTTGAATAATGACCTGTACATCGGATAAATCCGGGATAGCATCGACCGGCGTTTGTTTTACCGACCAAATACCAGCGCCGGTGAGCATAATGGCGGCGAGCATCACCAGAACCCGGTTATGCAGTGACCAGTTAATAATGTGGGCAATCATAATCGACTCCGGCTAGTGATGGGCGTCGTGGTTCATGTCTTGTGACATGTCCATGACCGGCTCTGCAGGTGATTCGATGTGGGTTATCACAAAGTCATCACCGCGGATTTCAAACGTAAAGCGGATCGATTGACCGGGGGTTAACGCCGGTGTCGATGCGGCGGGCACAGGGTTCGCCAGCGCCTCACTCAGCACAAAGTCCATGGTGGCCGGTCCACGCCCCCATTTTTCGATAGGCCCGCGGGAAATGTTAATGATGTTACTGTTTGCCATGACTTCATTAATCACGCCCTCTACGGTGGCTGACTGCGCTGATGACTGAATGCTGTCGCGGTCAATATCAGTTATCCGCGCCATGCCATCAGTGCGGGTTAACTCGGCTCTGAGGGTCATGCCGGCAGATAACTCACTGCTATCAATGCTGTCTGCCAGGGCGAAATCCATGGTCATTGCCGGCCAGTTCCATGCGTCGACCGGCGGGTGTTGCGCCGTAACGGTACCGGCGCTGGTATCCACCGCGTCGACAGTCACGGTCAGCCATTGAGAATCGTCCGTTGCAGAGGGGGTGATGCGGTCTAAATCGGCGTCAATGGCACTTTCAGAATCTATCAGGAATAAGCCATTGGTTACGACCTCGTCGCCGGCTGACAGGCCAGCGGTGATTTCTGCAAACTCTGGTGTTAATCGTCCAACAGTGACGCTGGCCGAACGATACTTGCCATCGCCCAGGGCCAATACTACCCGGGTGTTAGAGGCCGTGCGAATTAATGCTGAGCGGGGAACGCTCAGCACAGGTTGCCCGGTGCTGGTGGCAAACCGCACGGCAGCGAACATATCCGGCTTTAGCATAGAATCGCTGTTGGCCAGCGCCAGACGCACTTTAAGCGTTCGGGTGCGGGCATTGAGCTGCGGGTAGATAAAGTCGACCCTGGCGGTAAGCTGCCGCTCAGGATATGCCGAAACGGAAACATTGACTTCATCGCCTTCACTGATCGCTGAGGCAAAACGTTGCGGCACATCAGCGTGAAGCCAGACATCTTCGAGGCTGGCAATTTCCATCATGGTGGTGCCCGGCTGCACGTAAAATCCAGGACGAACATTAAGGTTCGTCACAAAGCCAGTTTGCGGTGCCTTGAATGCCACCCGCTGCATGACCTGCTCTTTGCTATTAAGTTGCTCAATCAGTGCGTCAGGAAATTGCAATGCGCTTAACCGCGTTCTGGCAGCATTGATTAATGACTGGCTGCCGCGCGCTCTGGCGAGCAGATATTCTTCCTGCGCATTCACCAGTTCAGGTGAATACAAGGTATAGAGGGTGTCGCCGCGGGTAACCGCCTGGCCATCGTTGGTGATTGCCAGTGTTTCTATCCAGCCGCTAACCCTGGGGTGAATGTGTATAAGTTTATCCTCGGCAAGCTCAATAACACCGGTTGCGCTAATCGATTGTGTGAGAGGGCGGTGCTCAGCGCGGCTGGTTGTCACCCCCAGACTTTGCTCGATTGCCGCAGACACCGATACCGTTCCCGGCAATTGAGAGGCGTCAGACTGGTTGGCATATACCGGCACTAAATCCATTCCCATTGGCGATTTACCCGGCTTATCACGACGAAAGCTCGCATCCATTGGGGCAACCCAGTAGAGAATTTCATCCTCACTGGCAGCGGCGCTTTGTGCCGGTGCGGATGGCTGGGCAGCCGGCAGCAGCCAATAACCGGCCGCAAGGCCGCCTATCAGGGTAATAATCGGTAGAATAAAACGACTCATAGTGCGGCCCCTGTGTCATTGATGGTGGGTGAAAGATAAAAGTCCAAATCGCTCATTAGTGTGGCCATATCGCCTTGTAAAGAAAGCAGCTTCATGCGGTCATCAATGAGCGCTAACTGGCTTTGCAAAACATCCGAAAAGTCGCCGTTGGCGCTGGTATAAGCATTAAGTGCGGCGTCATAGTGTTGCTGACGCAATGGCAGCAGCTCATACTGATAGCGCTCAAGGCGGGAATGCAAAATGGGATAGCGAGCGTACAGCTGTCTTACCTTGCTTAAAAGTTGCTGAATCACAAGCCTCTTTTCGGTTTCCAGACTGGCGGTGGATGAAATGGTTGCGCTCAGCGCTGCGTTTTTGACGCGCCGGGAAAAAAGCGGGATGTCAACGCTCACGCCCAGCGATAAAAAATCGGCACGCGACATATTATCGGGATCGTCCTGGCGGTAGGCGTAGCTGGCATTGACTTCCCATTGCGGCTCAAAGGATTCAGCGACCTGCTGCTGTTTGATTTTTTGCACGTCAATATCGGCATTCTGCGCCATCACCTGCGGATGTTGCAGCAGGCGCTCAATCAGGTGCTGCTGCGTTGGTTGGGCCAAAGACTGGGCAATGTATTCCTCTAACCACTGATGATCTGCCGGGCCAGGCGCAGAATGAGAAAGTTGTGCCAGCATCGATTCGGGTAACCAATTACTCAGGCTGGCAATGGCCGCCTGCTGTTTTGCCTGCACCGACTCAAGGCGATCGGCTAATTCTGTCAGTAATAACTCCATACTGAGCACGTTATACTGGCTGGCGCCGGATGAGCTGGCGTAGCTATTTTCGATGGCGCTGGTGAGTTGTTCAAGCAGCGTGGATTGTTGCCGGATTAAACTGGCACTGCGCTGTAACACAATGAGATTGATCCACACCCGCGTGATATCGCGACTCACTTCGGCGGCACGTTGGGCCCGCAGCGCCGGCTGCCTGGTGGCACTAGCTTGCAGCGCTTGTTGTTGCAGGGCAACAGAGTTGCCGCGCGGCAGTCGCTGACTCACGCCTACTTTAAGCTGCGTCATGGCTTGCTCATTTAAGGCAAAGCCATCGCTGGGAACATTGACCAAACCCAGTGACACGCGCGGATCCGGCAGGGGCTGCACGGCGTCACGCTGAGCACGTATCGCTTGCTCGTTTTGACGGCTTTGTTGCAGGGCAAAGTCGTGGGCCAGTGCAGCCTCAATGAGTTGAGGTAGTTGTGGTTTGGCCGGCGTTGCGCCTGCCAGATTAACCGACCAACAAAGGCTAATTATACCCGCCAAACAGGTAATTGAAGGTAGCTTCATACGTGCTCCGAATCATCATAATTTGGGTGTAATACACCCGCTTTCAGGCCGTCAGGCCCGCTTTAATCAGGTTTAGATGATGCGTGTTATCGGAGGGCGAAATAATGACGTATTATGGCCACGTACCGCCATGGACTGGCGGCCGGTAATGGCCTTGCTGATGACAGGCCCGGCAGCATTTGAAGTAACTACAGGCAGGTAGATGTTGATTTGCGAACTGTTGTGATCACACTGACAGCCTGCGGACTGACAGGATAACTCAGTACAAGCAGCGTGATCGGAGGCACTGTCCTGACAGCAACTATGTGTTGTGGCCTCTGTGGTGTGGCTGGCATTGTTTTGCTGGTGCATCATGCAATCAGCCTTGGTGGCATGCTCAGGCTGTGTTTGCATGGTTACAGGCATAGTCATCGCCGCCGTTTGCCCGGATACAGGCAGCAGCGTCACTATGCATAACAATACGTAACAAAACAGTCGTTTCACCAACACATTCTCATATCAAACGTAACCAATCACTAAAGTAGTATACGGTAATCAGACCCGACAGTGAACTGAGAACTTTCAGGGCAAGCTTAATAACAGGTCAATAGCAGGTCGTTACAATAAAAACGCCGGTGATGACCGGCGTTTTTTATGTGCGAAGTATGTTGCCATTGCATTTTATTGATGGGCTAGCGCAATGCCCTTGGTGGGCTAGTGCGTTGCGGCGTAGGCTTCAACCTCAGACCATACGCGCAAAAAGTTTTCGCCCAGCAATTTTGCAATACTGGCTTCGTCGTAGCCCCGGTCTAACAAGCCCTGAACCAGGGAGGGGTATGACGACACATCTTTTAAGCCGATGGGCAGGGAATCGCCTACGCCATCGTAGTCTGAGCCTATCCCTACATGGTCGATACCTATTAAGCCGACAACATGGTCGATATGATCAAGTACATCTGCCAGGGTGGAGTACGGATAAGGGTTTTCACGGCTGTACGTCTCGGCAAAGTTTGCCGCTTCATCACTGTCGGCGCCAAACTCCTTAATGATGGCATTTTGCTGTTTGGTGCGGTTATCACTCCACATACGGGCTTCTTTGGTAACAAAACCTGAACCAAAGTTAATCATGACCACACCGCCGTTTTCACCCAGTTTGGTTAACATCGCATCGGTCATATTGCGCTCGAACCCCGGCGTAAAGGTTCGCAGTGAGGAGTGGGAGGCGATAACCGGCGTCTTGGTCAGCTCGATGACCTGATAAAACGCATCGTCTGAGACGTGGGAAATATCAATTAACATACCGATGTTATTCATTTCCGTGACCAGCTCTTTACCAAAATCACTTAAACCATTCCACTTACGGCGAATATCGTAAGATGAATCGCTAATGTGGTTGGCACGTGAGTGGGCCAGCGTAATATAGCGAATACCCCTTTCAAAGAAGATTTCCAGGTTTGCCATATCGCCTTGAATCGGTGAGCCGTTTTCCATACCCATAGGAAGAGAAATCAGACCGGCAGCAAACTGGTTACGCACATCAGCAGGGCTTTTAGCAATCGCAAATTTGTCGGGAGCGCGGGCAACGATTGCCTCAACAGAGTCGATGAGCGTGTGCGCCAGCTGGGTTGACTCGGGAGAATTATCTAAACTGGCTGGTACGTATACCGACATAAAGGGCGCATTTAAGCCGCCGCTTACTGCCCGGGGATAATCAAAATCACCACCGTCAGTGGCTTTGGTTACATCCACCCACTTGTTGTGCACGCGGTAAGGTACATCAATGTGGCCATCCACAATAATATAGCGCTGGGCGATATCCTGTGCAACGGTGAGGCCTTTAGGGGGCGTCGGTTGTGATGACGTAGACTGACAACCGCTAAGTAAAGCCAGTGCGGTAAAAGTGCCCGTAATGAGGGTGTGTTTCATGGTGTTAATCCCTGTTGTTTATTATTTATTGCTGAGTGGTTTCACGGCAAACCATGCCGGCCATAACGGCTGTTTGGGTAATCTTTATCATAAAACCTATCACGATTTTAAACATTACTCACGCGCTGAAAGCGCTTGCCCAACATGTTTCAAGGTGCGCCCGGTAAATTGCTGATATAGCACACAATGCAACCTGTGTAGACGGGGTTTCGGCCAGACGCTGTAAATGTATGTCAAAGCTATGCAGTAACGCGCCTATCCCTTCAAACCGACCTTACGCCTACTTTATCACTGTTGTTGGTGGTTGGTTAAGATTGACCGGGCACGGCTGGACGAGGCTAGCTAAATACGACATACTGGCCGCCGGCTGTTTGGCATTTGACCGCTTACGCGGTTTTTTAATGGGGCGTCAGGGGCGAGATTATTGCCTGTCCCTTGAAATTACCTGCCAGCACCCTATTAATTAATGACACTGGGAGGGGGGATTAATACAACCCATCCCCAAAACTTAAAATTGAATTGAGATAGTACTTATGGCAATGAACTTTGTACCGCTGGATAAAAATAAACATAAAGACCTTAAAGTAGCGGTAGATCCTGCTTTTCCATACGCTAAAAATACGCACCTGGCAGCCGCATCAATTCGCGAATTTGCCCAATTAGCCAGTGCGATGCCTTTAGTGATCATTCAGGATCCAAAAACGAACAACCACCACGTGGTAGCGATGTTAGGTATGGAGCCGGGCAAAAACCTGTTCCTGCAAAATGACAAGTGGGATGCCCCTCATGTGCCAATGAATATCGTTCGTTATCCGTTTGATGTTCGCCCTGACGGTGAAAAACTGGGTGTTTATGTTGACGAAAACAGTGATTTACTTAAAGACGACGGCCAGCCGTTATTTACCGAAGAAGGTGAACCCACTGAGTTTTTAAATAATCGTCAGAGACTGCTGGGTGATTTAGCCAATAGTGAAATGCTGACTCAAAAATTTGTCGCCAAAGTAGTAGAGTTGGAGTTACTTGAATCAATGCAACTTCGCTTACAATACGCTAACGGCGAAGGTCGCAACGTTGGTGGTATTATGACCATTAACGAGAAGAAGCTGTTCGAACTCTCTGACGAGCAGGTATTAGAACTGCATAAAGCCGGTTTCATGGGCGCAATTTATGCACTAATGATGTCGTTAGGCCAATTGAATCGCTTGATTGAGTTGTCGAATAAGTCTGACAATCCTATCAAGTCTATGCAGATGGAGCCTGCGCCTGCAGAGCAACCAGAACAAGCACCGGCGCAATAAGCGCTACGCTTAAGTCATTATAAGGGTGGGCGTCAGCCCACCTCTTATATAGCTCCCGCACTACTTACACACCATGCCATGGCAATCACCCTTTCAGATCTCTCAGTAAGACTCACAGACTCCTTTACCGCCGACTTTGCGCCCCTGCGCCTTGAGCCGGGTGAACATACGGTTATTACCGGTATTAACGGCAGTGGTAAGTCGATACTGGCCGCTGTAATAGCGGGGCAGGGAAAAGTCGTGCACGGTGAGCGCCACATTGATGGCACCGTAGGCTGGGTAAGTATCGCGCAACAACAAGCCATTGTCGCCGCTGAGCGGCGAAAAGATGATGCCGACATATTAGATATTGTGCCGACACCGAGCTGTGCGCGTGAGATTATACTGCAGGGCATTAATACACCGTCTGAAAAGCAGCACAGTGAAGTGCAGCGGTTAAGCAAAATTTTTGGTATCCAGCATTTACTGGAGCGTGACTTTATCGCACTCTCTAGTGGCGAAACACGCAAGGTGTTGCTGGTACAGCAGTTATTGGGCAAACCCGATTGGCTGGTACTGGATGAGCCCTTTGATGGGTTGGACGCGCAAACGGCCGAACGTTTTTCGATTCTGCTTGATGACATTAAGCAGGATTGCACCATTATAATGGTGGTGAATCGCCAGAGCGAAATACCACAGTGGGCGCAACGGCTGCTGTTTTTATCGGCAGGCCAAATTGGCTGGCAAATACGCGCCAGGCAACTGAACGCTGA
The DNA here is from genome assembly GCF_028595265.1 of Alteromonas gilva. NCBI lineage: Bacteria > Pseudomonadati > Pseudomonadota > Gammaproteobacteria > Alteromonadales > Alteromonadaceae > Alteromonas > Alteromonas gilva. The sequence continues at coordinate 342,214 of NZ_JAQQXP010000003.1, forward strand.
TGCGCTTCAGCCGCTGCGGCAAATTTTACATATTCAGCAAAACGTTACGTCCTTACCAGAGCAGGATGCAACCAGCAAAGCGCCTGCGTTATCAGAGCCGAATGCGCCGCTGGTCAGGCTGCGTAGCGGGCGGGTAGCCTGGGGCGATGATATCATTTTTGAAAAGCTCGACTGGACAATTATGCCCGGCGAGCACTGGCAGGTAACAGGGCCAAATGGCTCAGGTAAAACCTGCCTGCTAACACTCATTACGGGCGATAACCCCCAGTGCTACAGTAACGATCTCAATGTGTTTGGTTTTCAACGCGGCAGTGGCGAAAGTATCTGGCAAATCAAACAGCACCTGGGCATTGTGTCTAATAGTCTGCACCTGCAATACCGGGTAAATTGTTCGGCCATTGATGTTGTCTGCTCCGGCTTTTACGATAGCATCGGTTTATATCAATCGCCCACCCGGCAGCAACGAACACTCGCCTTACAGTGGCTTGAAACCATCGCGTTAGCGTCAGAAGCACACAGCCCTTTTCAGTCATTGTCATATGGCGACCAACGATTATTGTTAATTGCCCGTGCGATGGTAAAGCATCCCAGCCTGCTTATTCTGGATGAACCCTGCAACGGACTCGATGATATCAATCGGCATAAAGTACTGGCGATGATGGAACTGCTGGCCAGAAGCGGCCACACCACTTTGCTCTATGTTAACCATCACAGCGAAGACACCATTGCGTCAATCTCGCGATGTCTTGATATGCGCGACTACCGCCCAACGAGCTAATTCAGTGAGAACTTTTTAGAATTAAATGAAGTAAGCTCCTGCACTTTTAATCTATGAAAGCCTGACCCGTCCATAGCCAATCCATTTTCCTTTACGTAATCAGTCACTTCGGCTGAACTCTACAGCTGTCTGTTATTGACGACTCTGTCGGGCGTTGCCTGGCTGACTATTTTAGCTTGACAGTGGGAAGGAAAGGTACCTAAACTGTCAAAAGTGGGTAAAAGTGGCAAATAGTGGATCAAACTATCAACGTTTTGCAGTTCAGATCTCATAAAACACGAATAATAAGATCAAAATACAGAAGGCTAGGGGAATGTTCCGCGGCGCTAACGCAATCAATCTGGATTCGAAAGGGAGACTGGCTATTCCGACAAAGCATCGGCAGCCCCTTCTGGATGATTGTGCCGGACAGCTGATCTGCACGATTGATACCCAACAAAGCTGTTTGCTGCTTTACCCGCTTCCCGAATGGGAAGAGATTGAATTAAAACTCAGTCGATTCTCCAGCACCATCGAACAGGAGCGGCGCAAATTAAGACTGCTGCTTGGTTACGCAACTGACTGCGAAATTGATAAAAGCGGTCGCGTTCTTATACCTGTCCCCTTACGAAATCATGCCAAATTAGACAAAGAAGTGATGCTGGTTGGACAGCTGACCCGCTTTGAAATCTGGGATGCTGCGACCTGGGCACGTCAAATTGATGAAGATATGCAAATTGAGCGCAGTGGCGGATTTGAACTGACCGAACGATTACAGGACTTCGTATTATGAATGAGGCATTTGCACATACGTCTGTGCTGCTGGCTGAATGCCTCGACGGCCTGGCAATAAAACCGGATGGTATATACATCGACGCCACCTTTGGTCGCGGCGGGCATTCTGCTGAAATACTGGCGGCGCTGGGCGAGAAAGGCCGGTTAATTGCCTTTGACCGCGATCCTCAGGCCATCGAGTCGGCCCGGCGCTTTGCTGACGATAGCCGTTTTGAAATTGTTCACTCTGCCTTTGGCGATATGGAAGAAGTCATCGGCACGATGGGACTCAGCGGCCAAATCGATGGCGTGTTGATGGACCTTGGGGTGTCATCGCCACAACTTGACGACGCGCAGCGTGGTTTTAGTTTTTTGCGCGATGGGCCGTTGGATATGCGCATGGATACCTCCCGTGGACAAAGCGCCGCGCAGTGGCTGGCCAATGCCGACGAGCAGGATATTACCCAGGTCATCAAAGAGTTTGGTGAAGAAAAATTTGGTAAACGCATTGCCCACGCGATTGTCGAGTACCGCCAACAGCAACCACTGACCCGCACCAGTGAATTGGTGGCTATTATTGACCAGGCCGTGCCGGTAAAAGACAAATACAAGCACCCGGCAACCCGCACTTTTCAGGGTATTCGTATTTATATTAATGCCGAACTGGAGCAACTGCGGGTGGGTTTAAAAGCCGCTACCACCATACTGCGTCCGGGCGGACGAATGGCGATTATCTCTTTTCACTCACTTGAGGATCGCCTGGTTAAACGTTTTATGAAAGAGCAGAGTAAGGGCAAAAGCTACCCGCCGGGGTTTCCGGTTACCCAGGCTCAGATTGACGAAGATAAGGTGCTTACCTTAATTGGCAAAGCCATCAAGGCCGGCGCTGACGAACTTAAACAAAATGTGCGATCCCGAAGCGCGGTGCTCAGGGTGGCAGAAAAACGATGACCGGCTCGACCACGAATTTTAATTTACTGCTCATACTGGTTACCGACTTGACCCGCCACAAACTGCGGGTTTTATTGTTTATAGCGGTTATCGCCAGTGCGCTGGCTGTGATCCTTGGTACACACCATAATCGCCAGCAAAATATTGCGCTGGAACAGTTAATGCGCGACAAAGACCAACTCGATATTGAATGGCGCAATCTGGTGCTTGAGCAACGGGCGCTGACTGAACACAATCGTATTGAAGCGATGGTCAAAAAAGAGCTTGATATGCATCGTCCCGGTGTCAATGACGAAGTGGTGGTGCGGATAAAATGACCTCCATAGCGGCAAAACCAACCAAAACCCAGGGCGCTGGCGCGAAAATGAATAATCGTCCGGGCCCTATGCAGTGGCGCTTTTTTTTAGTGCTGGGCATCATTGTGCTGGTGTTTGTCGTGCTTACTCTACGCACTGCCTTCATTCAGGTTATTGCGCCGGATGCGTTGATTGAACAGGGCGACAGTCGCACCTTACGAACACGAAATACACCCACCTACAGAGGGCTCATTACCGATCGCAACGGTGTTGAGCTGGCTGTCAGCGTACCGGTTCGGGCTATTTGGGCCGATCCTAAAATTATTCACGAACAAAACGGTTTGTCGCAAGCACGCCGTTGGCTGGCATTGTCTGAAGTGATTGGTCAGGACGTTGACGAACTGATGAGCAAGGTGCAAAACCCGGGGCGCAGGTTTGTTTATCTGCAGCGTCAGGTGTCACCGGCGATGGCTGATTATGTTGAAAAGCTCGATATTCCGGGTGTGTTTCTGCGCAAGGAGTCACGTCGTTATTACCCAACCGGCGAAGTTGCTGCGCAGCTTATCGGTATCACCAATGTTGATGATCAGGGCATTGAAGGCCTTGAGAAATTGTATGACGACTGGTTAACCGGCGAGCCGGGTACGCGTAAAATACGTCGTGATGCCAAAGGACGGCAGGTTGAAGTACTGGAAACCAAAGACGGCGAGGCAGCCGGCAACTTAACCCTGACAATTGACCAACGTATTCAGGCGCTGGCATACCGGCAAATCAAAGAGGCCATGTTGTACTACCAGGCCAGCTCAGCGTCGGCCATCGTGCTGGATGTAAAAAGTGGTGACATCCTGGCAATGGTTAATGCGCCGTCGTTTAACCCCAACGATCGCAACGACATATCTCCACGCCGGATGCGTAACCGTGTGATTACTGATGCCTTTGAGCCCGGTAGTTCACTTAAACCCATGGCGGTGCTAAGTGCACTGGAGTTTGGCGCAGTTGAGATGGGCGACATCATTGACACCTCCCCTGGGTGGATGCGTCTGGGTGGCAGCTTAGTTAAAGATTTTCGCAACTACGGCGAACTTAGCCTGGCAGGCATAATTCAGCATTCCAGTAATATGGGGACGTCTAAGTTAGCGCTGTCTGTACCCAAGCAATTTCTTTTGGACACCTATTACAACATGGGGCTGATGTCCGATACCGGCACCAATATTCCAGGCGAAAGTAGCGGTATTTTTCATGAACGCAGCCGCTGGTCAGACTTTGAACTGGCCACGCTGTCGTTTGGTTACGGGATTTCAGTCACCACAGCTCAGCTCGCTCGCATGTACGCCACTATTGCTTCAGGTGGCATTAAGCGGCCTCTTAATATAGTCAAAATGACCGACAACAGTACCTATAAGCCCGGTGAAGAAAGGGTGATCAGCGAAAAGAATGCGCGGGCGATTATGGCCATGATGGAAACGGTTACTCAGGACGGAGGTTCTGGTGTTAAAGCACGGATCCCTGGCTATCGGGTAGCCGGTAAAACAGGTACCAGCCGCAAAGCTGTGGCCGGTGGTTACGGTGAGGAGTACGTGAATATTTTTGCCGGTATTGCGCCGCTGAATGATCCCCAGGTTGTTACCGTGGTGCTCATCAACGAGCCGGGTGGCGACTTATATCACGCCGGCGATACCGCAGCGCCAGTGTTCTCTGAGATCATGGGCGGCGCATTACAGTTACTGAACATTGCACCCGATGATCGCCAGATTAGTGCGACACAGGTTATAGAGAGAACAACTGATGGTGGTTAATGCGTTTATACAAAGCCTGCAGGGTTTACTCATTAAGTTTGGTGTCAATGCACCGGATATCCGCGTGCAAGGGTTAACGCTCGATAGCCGTGAAGTGAGTCCTAAATTGGTTTTTGTTGCCGTTAAAGGGCACAGCCGCGATGGCCGTGACTTTATTCCTCAGGCCATCAGTCTTGGTGCCAGAGCGATTTTGGCTGAGGCCGATGAGGCCAGCCAGCATGGTGAAATTGAGATGCGCGAGCAAACCGTCATTATTTATATGTGGGGGTTATCAGACTTACTGTCGTCGCTAGCTGCGGCCTTTTACGATTACCCGGCCAATAAACTGGCAACTATCGCGGTAACAGGCACCAATGGTAAAACATCGGTGGTGCAACTGATCACGCAAATGAAGCATTTGCTGGGTCATCGGACTGCCTCTATTGGTACCTTAGGCAGCGGTATTTACCGCGACGAGGCCCACTATGCGCCGCCGGTAAATGGCAATACCACGCCCGACGCCATTTCAATGCAATATCTGCTGGCTGAGTTTGTTCAGCAGCAGGTTCACCAGGTGGCCTTTGAAGCTTCCTCCCATGCATTGGTGCAAAACCGCTTAAAACAAATTAATACCGATATTGCCGTATTTACCAACCTCAGCCGTGACCACCTTGATTACCATGGCAGTATGGAAGCTTATGCCAAGGCAAAACTGAAATTACTTGAGCTGCCCGGCCTTCACACTGTGGTACTCAATTACAATGATCAGGCGAGTCAGGACTGGGCCAGTAACACCGGCAAAGGTGTACAACAGGTGTGGACCGCAGTATTGCCGGAACCCGCCCGAACTTTACCAGAAGGTCGCTATTGTTTTGCCACAAATGTGCAATACCATGCCAATGGTTGTCAGTTTCGCCTGGCCACGTCGTGGGGAACCACCGTGGTGCAAACTAACCTGTTAGGCCATTTCAACATCGCCAATTTAATGAGTGCCACCGCCGCGCTGCTCAGTCAGGGCGAGCGTTTTGACAATGTGGTGAAGACCATTGAGCAGGTTCAGGCCGTAGCGGGGCGTCTCGAAGTTTTTGAATTTAAAGAACACGCCAATGTGGTGGTGGATTATGCCCATACACCCGACGCGCTAACCCAGGCGTTAAAAGCATTGCGCCTGCATACCGATGGCAAGCTGTGGTGCGTGTTTGGCTGTGGCGGCGACCGTGATAAGGGTAAGCGCCCACTGATGGCACAGGCGGCTGAACAAGGCGCTGATGCGCTGGTTATCACCACCGACAACAGTCGCTCAGAAGCCCCTGAGACCATTGCCGCAGATATCCGTGGCGGCTTAAACCCTGCAACGCTGGTTAAGGATATTCCGGATCGTGAGCAAGCGATCCGATATTGCCTTGAGCATGCAGGCGCAAATGATCTAATTTTGCTGGCCGGTAAAGGCCATGAGAACTACCAGATTATTGGTGACCAAAGAATTAACTATAACGAACGGGAAGTGATTGCCCGTTTGCAGCAGGAGTGCAGCAAATGATTTCAACAACTCTGGCCTGGATTGCGCAACAAGTAAACGGACGCTTAGAGGGCGAAGATGCGCCCATTAGTGCGGTGAGCACGGATACGCGTACCCTGGACGCCGGTGCATTGTATCTGGCCTTAAAAGGGGCAAATTTTGATGGCCACCAATTTGTTGAAGCCGCCGAAAAGGCAGGCGCTAAAGCGATTTTAGCCAGTGATCCGGTTACCTCAGCATTGCCCGTTATCTACGTAGAAGATACTAAACAAGCCCTTGGCCAGTTAGGCGCCGCAGTAAAAAGGGAAGTGAATCCTAAAACCATTGCGATTACCGGCAGTAGCGGTAAAACCACCGTCAAGGAAATGTGCGCAGCGATATTAGCCCGGCGCGGAAATGTGCTGGCCACAGCGGGTAACTTTAACAACGACATCGGCGTGCCGCTCACGTTACTTCGTTTAACACCTGAGCATGAGTATGCGGTTGTTGAGCTGGGCGCCAATCATTTAGGTGAGATAGCTTATACCACAGGGCTCACCAAGCCTGATGTTGCGACCATTGTAAATGCCGCGGCGGCCCACCTTGAAGGATTCGGTAGCTTGCTTGGCGTGGCCAGAGCGAAAAGTGAAATATTTAAAGGGCTGGGCAAAAAGGGGCTGGCGATTGTTAATGAAGACAGCCAGTTCGCTGACTTCTGGCTCGGAAAACTCAAGCATCAGCCGGTGCAAACTTTTGCGCCGGACAGCCAAAACCCGGCAGCGGGCTTTTATGCTACGGATATCTCCATTGACTTAAATGGTTGCGCAGAATTTGCTTTGCATTCAGTGCGCGGCACTACTGATATTCGCTTGGTTATACCTGGTATGCATAACGTCGGGAATGCGCTTGTGGCAGCCGCCTTAACCATGGCGGTTGGGGCAACCTTAGAGGATGTAAAATACGGTTTATTATCAATGCAGCAGGTTAGTGGCCGGCTGAAAGTGGTACCGCTGACTGAGCAGGTTCGTATTCTCGATGACAGTTACAATGCCAACGTTGGTTCGGTAAAAGCCGCTATCGATACATTAGCCAGTTTTGCCGGGCGCCGGGTACTGGTACTCGGTGATATGGCGGAATTGGGCGAAAAAGCCCGTTTTTATCATGAACAAGTAGGTCAGTATGCCCGTGAAAAATCTATCGATTGCCTGTACACCGTGGGTGTTCTGAGTCAAAGTGCGACAACCGCCTTTGGCGATAATGGCTATCACTTTAGTGAACTGGACGCCCTAATTGCAGCACTGGAAGCGGATTTTGCTCACGAACAATGCGATCTGACCTTATTAGTGAAAGGCTCCCGCAGTGCCAGAATGGAACGCGTCATTACTGCACTGGAGGAATCGCCGTTGGGAAAGCTTAATCGTCGGCGGGAGAGAATAGCATGTTAATTTGGCTCGCCGACTGGCTTACCCAGTTCGAAACCGGCTTCAACGTGTTCTCTTATTTAACCATGAGAGCGATTTTGAGCACGTTGACAGCATTGCTTATTGCGATTGTGATTGGTCCCAAAATGATCCGCTGGCTGCAAATGATGCAAATTGGCCAGACCATCCGTAATGACGGACCCGAGTCGCATCTGGCCAAATCTGGTACACCCACCATGGGCGGGTTATTAATACTGGCCGCCATTGTAATCAGTGTTTTACTGTGGGCCGATTTAACCAATCGTTATGTGCTGGTGACCCTGTTTGTGGTGGTAACTTTCGGCATTATCGGTTTTGTGGATGACTACCGCAAAGTAGTGCGCAAAGACTCCAAGGGCCTGATTGCCAGATGGAAGTATTTCTGGCAGTCGCTGATTGCATTATCGGTGGCATTCTATTTGTTCAGTACCGCTCAAACCGTTGAGGAAACCGCACTGTTGGTGCCCTTCTTTAAAGAAGTGTTACCGCAGTTAGGCATTTTGTATATCGCCATCGTGTACTTTGCGCTGGTAGGCACCAGCAATGCGGTCAATCTTACCGATGGGTTGGACGGCCTGGCGATAGTGCCGACCATACTGGTTGCCGGTGCGTTTGCCATTTTTGCCTACGTGACAGGCCATGCGAACTTTTCGGGGTATCTTAATATTCCGCATATTCCACTTACCAGCGAACTGGTTATCGTGTGTACGGCGATTGTTGGTGCCGGACTGGGTTTCCTCTGGTTTAACACTTATCCGGCAATGGTGTTTATGGGCGATGTCGGCTCTCTGGCGCTCGGCGGCACGTTGGGCGTGCTGGCAGTGTTAGTCAGGCAGGAAATTGTGCTGATCATCATGGGCGGGGTATTTGTTATGGAAACCTTGTCGGTGATTATGCAGGTCGGCTCCTACAAACTGCGAGGCGAGCGGATATTCCGCATGGCACCGATTCATCATCACTATGAACTCAAGGGATGGCCGGAGCCACGGGTGATTGTGCGCTTTTGGATTATTTCTTTGATTCTGGTGTTAATTGGCTTGGCCACACTGAAGCTACGGTAATGACGAATATGTTAAGTAAACACGCACAGAATTACGTGGTTGCCGGTTTGGGTAAAACCGGACTTGCCTGTGCGCGTTACTTTTCCCGTCATAACAAGGCCTTTAGAATATGGGACACACGCACCGGTTATGCAGTGCCTGAGACGGTGCAGCAAGAATTTAAGGTGCCCATTCATTGCGGTGCGGTAACGAATGACTATTGGACCGATGTGGATGTATTGGTACTGAGTCCGGGAATTGCGCCCGACTCGCCTGCGGTAAAGGCGGCAAAAGCATGTGGTGTTGAGGTTATCGGCGACATTGAATTATTTGCCAGAGCGGTGACTCACCCGGTGCTGGGCATTACCGGCTCAAACGGAAAAACCACCGTGACACTGCTCACCGCGCATATTATCAATGCGCTGGGGATTAAGGCGGTTGCGGCGGGGAATGTGGGGTTACCGGCGCTGGATTCACTGACGCTGGAAAACGACATCACCGTTCTTGAGCTATCCAGCTTTCAGTTAGAAACCACCGCGTCGCTGAAATTGGCGGCGGCAACCTTGTTAAACCTCTCTGCCGATCACCTTGACCGTCATCATACGCTCAGCGCCTATGCAGCAGCCAAGCAACGTATATTCAATGACTGCGCAGTGGCGGTAGTGAATCGTCAGGACGGCGCAACTCGTCCGCAACAGCCCGTCTCGCGCCTGATTGAAACCGGCCTTTGTGCCAGCGCAACAGACTTTGGCTGGAACAGTGAAAATGCCGTGATTACTTATAACGGGCAGCACCTCTTAGCACTAAGCGATACAGCCCTGGTAGGGCTTCACAATGTGTTGAATATTCAGACGGCGCTGGCACTGGTTAGTGTGGTCGGTGGTGACATTGCTGATGCCGCTGAAGCGGTAAAAACCTTTAAACCCGCGCCCCATCGCTGCACTAAAATTGCAGAAGTGAAGGGGGTCAGTTTTATTGATGACTCTAAGGCAACCAATATTGGCGCCACACAGGCAGCCCTTGAGGGATTAACCAATACGCTCAACGGACGCCTAATCCTGATCGCCGGTGGCGATGCGAAAGGGGCAGATTTAAGGGCATTAACATCCACCCTGGCAGACTATGTCGATACCGTTATTGCCATTGGCAAGGACGGCTATATTCTCAGCCAGATAGCCACCGAGGGTTATTATGTTGAAAGTCTTGAAGCAGCAGTGACTAAGGCGTTTGCGTTAGCGCAGCCGGGAGATACCGTGCTGCTGTCACCGGCCTGCGCCAGTCTTGATATGTTTACCAGCTACCAACATCGGGCCGAGGTATTTTATCAGGCCGTTAAGGAGCTGGCAGCATGATAAACGTGGCGACTCATCTGTCTGGCCTATTTGCGGCCCGGCATGACCGGGCGGCAACCAGTGCACCGGCTTTTGATGGCAGTATTGTGTTAGTGTCGTTTGCACTGATGGCAATCGGTCTGGTGATCGTTACATCGGCGTCTATGCCGGTGGCTGAACGACTATATGATAATCCCTTTTATTTCGCCATTCGCCACGGGATTTACATAATCGGCGCTGTAATCGCCTCGATGGTGGTGGTGCAGTTGCCCATGAGGTTTTGGCGGACATTCAGTCCATACATGCTGCTTGCGGCAATCGGTTTACTGGTAGCGGTACTGGTGATTGGTCGCAATGTTAACGGCAGCACCCGCTGGCTGGCGATAGGGCCCATCACAATTCAGGCGGCTGAACCGGCGAAGTTATTCTTTTTCTGTTATCTGGCGGGTTATTTGGTTCGCCGCTATGACGAAGTCACCGAAAATCTCAAAGGGTTTATTAAACCGCTGGTGGTGTTTTTCCTACTGGCATTACTGCTACTTGCCCAGCCTGATTTGGGCACCGTAGTTGTGATGCTGGCAACCACTATGGGCTTGCTGTTTTTAGCCGGTGCCAAGCTATGGCAGTTTTTTGCTTTATTATTTGCGGGCATTCTGGCGGTTGTGGCACTGATTGTCGATTCAGAGTATCGCCTGGCGCGGGTGACGTCATTCTGGGACCCCTGGGCTGATCCCTTCGGTAGCGGTTACCAGCTCACTCAATCTTTAATGGCTTACGGGCGTGGCAACTGGTTTGGGCAGGGACTTGGCAACAGTTTGCAAAAACTTGAATTTCTGCCTGAGGCACATACCGACTTTGTCATGGCGATACTTGCCGAAGAGCTCGGTTTTAGCGGTGTTGTGGCAGTGCTGTTGCTGATGCTGTGGCTGGTAGTACGGGCACTGCAAATAGGCAATAAAGCGTTAACTCATGAACGGGCCTTTGATGGCTTCCTCGCATACTCTATTGGCATTTGGTTCAGCTTTCAAACCGCTGTGAACGTCGGTGCCAGTGCTGGAATTCTACCCACAAAAGGGTTAACGCTGCCGTTAGTCAGCTATGGCGGCTCCAGCCTGATCATTATGGCAGCGACGGTGTCTATCTTGTTGCGCATTGATTTTGAATTGCGCGTATCTGGCGTTCAGGCACTGGATAAAGGCAATAAAAGTGACGGCAAAGCGCGGGTAAGAGCGGCGCTTAAATCGGCAAAGGACGCAGGCAATGCTACTTCAGGAGGGCAGCAAAATGACTAAACGCTGCCTGATTATGGCCGGGGGTACCGGTGGGCACATATTTCCCGGCATTGCTGTTGCGAAGGAATTGTCGGCACGGGGCTGGCACATTGACTGGCTGGGTACTGCCGAACGAATGGAAGCAACCGTAGTCCCCGAACATGGTTATCCGATTCATTTTTGCCCGGTAAAAGGCCTGCGTGGTAAAGGCCTGGCCAGCCGGGTATCCGGCGTCTGGGCATTAATACGTTCCTTGCTGGTAGCGCGCAAATTACTGCGTGCCATCAAGCCGGACATTGTGATTGGTATGGGCGGTTATGCCAGTGGACCCGGTGGTTTGGCTGCCTGGAGTCTGGGCATACCGTTAATGGTGCACGAGCAAAACGCAATTCCCGGCATGACCAATAAATGGTTGGCCAGGGTCGCCACTACAATCATGTTGGGATTTGCTGGCGCGGCGCCTTATTTTGGTCGGTCGGCAAAAAAATGTCAGGTAGTCGGGAATCCTGTGCGCGCGGATATTCTGGCCATAAAGCCTAAAACTACGGTTAGCTTACCCTTAAATATGCTGGTGATAGGCGGCAGTCTGGGAGCTCGCCCGCTTAATGAGCAATTGCCCGTTCTGTGTAAAGACATAGCAAACCTTAATATACGGCATCAGTGCGGTAAAGGTAATGCCGCCTCTGTGCGCCAGGCTTATGGCGATAAGAACGTCGAGGTGACTGAGTTTATCGACGATATGGCGCAGGCCTATGAATGGGCTGATTGTATTGTTTGCCGCGCTGGTGCGTTAACCGTGGCTGAAGTGGCGGGGGCAGGAAAACCTGCCATCTTTGTACCCTTACCTCATGCTGTGGACGATCATCAAACCATTAACGCGCGCTTTCTGGCCGATCAAAATGCCGCCAAACTGGTTGCACAATCGGCACTTAACCAGCAGTTATTACCCGTTTTGACAAACTGGCTGGAAAATCCTGATGAGTGTGTCAGGATGGCCGCCAATGCAAAACAGCTCGCTCCACACAATGCGGCACAGTTGCTGGCTGACGCCTGCGAATCGATAACAGAGAGATTGCAATAATATGGTATTGGAAACGCCTTTTCAGAGCCCCCAAATGCGCAAAGTGACGCGGATCTTTTTCGTCGGGATTGGCGGTGCTGGTATGGGTGGAATTGCTGAAGTCCTGCTTAATGAAGGCTACAACATCGCCGGTTCAGATATCCAGACCGGCGCAATGACAGAACGCTTAACCCAGCTCGGCGCAGATATCGCCATTGGCCATCATGCCGACAATGTCGCCGGTGCCAATGTGGTGGTGGTCTCCAGTGCAATCAACGAGGCCAACCCGGAAATTCAGTTTGCCCGTGAGCAACGTATTCCGATTATTCGGCGCGCCGAAATGCTCGCCGAACTCATGCGTTTTCGTCACGGTATTGCAGTGGCAGGCACTCACGGTAAAACTACTACGACAAGCTTAATTGCAACCATTTTTGCTGAAGCCGAACGTGACCCTACTTTTGTCATTGGCGGGCTGCTAAACAGCGCCGGCACCAATGCACGCCTGGGCAGCAGCCGTTATTTAATTGCTGAAGCCGATGAGAGCGATGCGTCATTTTTACACCTGCAACCGATGATGAGTGTAGTCACCAATATCGAAGCTGATCACATGGAAACCTATGGCGGTGATTTCAGCAAAATGACCGATACCTACATAGAGTTTTTGCACAACCTGCCATTTTACGGCCAGGCGGTAGTGTGTGGTGACGACCCGGTGGTACGTGAGTTAATTCCCAGAATTGGTCGCAGTGTACTGACCTACGGGCTGAATGCTGAAAATGATGTATACGCAACGGATATTGCCTTTCGTTTTGGCCAGACCAGCTTTACCGTGCACCGGCCGCAGCGACCGCCATTACCGGTCGTGCTCAATCAAACGGGAAAGCACAATGTGCTCAATGCACTGGCCGCAATCACGGTGGCAAGTGAAGAAGACATCGAGGATCAGGCGATACAGGATGCGCTGCAAAGCTTTGGCGGTATTGGTCGTCGTTTTGAAATACTGGGTAAATTCGATACCAGTGCGGGTGATGTGACACTGGTGGATGATTATGGCCATCACCCGACTGAAGTGGCAGCAACGATTGCCGCGGCCCGATCAAACTGGCCAGACAATCGCCTGGTAATGGTTTACCAGCCTCACCGGTTTACCCGCACCCGCGATTTGTATGAAGACTTTGTTGAAGTGCTATCACAGGTGGATTGTTTGTTGTTGCTCGACGTTTACGCGGCCAGTGAGCAACCTATCGAAGGTGCCGATAGCCGCTCATTGGCGCGGTCAATCCGCGCTCGCGGTCAGCTTGAGCCCGTCTATGTGAGTAACCATGATGAACTGCCGGCAATTTTAGCCAATCAACTGCGTCAGGGCGACATCGTGCTCACTCAGGGAGCGGGCAATGTCGGTCAATTAGCGAAACGACTGGCCAACGGCGGCCTCGTACCAGATCAAATGCATAAGGGGAACCTATGACCTTTACTTGCTATAGTGCCGGGGAATACGGCCGGGTTGCTGTCATGTATGGCGGTGACTCTGCAGAAAGAGAGGTCTCTTTGCGCTCTGGTGAAGCGGTGCTCAACGCACTGTTGTCGGCCGGCGTCGATGCTATTGGTTTCGACCCTGCTAAAGAGCAACTAACTGAATTAATTAATAAAAAAGTTGACCGCGTGCTCATCATGTTGCATGGTCGTGGTGGTGAGGATGGTGCCATGCAGGGCGCCTTACAATTGCTCAGGATCCCTTACACCGGAAGCGGTGTTTTGGGCTCTGCACTGGCTATGGACAAAATTCACAGCAAGCAAATCTGGCAGTGTTTACAACTGCCAACAGCGAAATATGAAATTGCTGTGAAAAGTCGCTTTGAAGCTGGATCATGCGGCGCTATAATGGATAAATTAGGGGGAAAAGTCATGGTTAAGCCCGCTCGGGAAGGTTCGAGCATCGGCATGGCCAAAGTGACTAGCGCTAAACAACTCGCGACTGCAATACAGGACGCTTTTAATTATGATAATCAAGTCCTGTTAGAGCAGTATATCGAAGGCCCGGAATTTACCGTTGCAGTTGTGCAGGGTAAGGCGTTGCCGTCGATCCGCATGTCAACCCCGCATATATTTTATGACTACTCGGCGAAGTACCAGGATGATACTACCGAGTATTATTGCCCAAGCGGTTTGTCAGATAAAGACGAGCAGCGCCTGGCATTACTTTGTACAAAGGCATTTGACGCGTTGTCAGCCAGTGGCTGGGGACGGGTGGACGTGATGCAGGATAAGCTAACCGGCGAATTCTTTTTATTAGAGGCGAATACAGTGCCTGGTATGACAGAAAAGAGTTTGGTGCCCAAGGCGGCCGCCGCCGCGAACGTTAGTTTTTCGCAGCTGGTGCTGGCTATTCTGGCAACGAGTATGGAGTAATGCGCCATGTCAGCTGACCAGCGTCAGGCGCCATGGGGCGGCATTGCATTTTTAGCCGTGGTGGTCGTGCTGCTAGGCATTGGTAGTGTACTGACCTTCCAGTGGATGCAGGATGAGCAACAGGCACCAGTGCAGGTTATTGATTTTTCTGGGCAGTTTGAACAATTAGACGTTTTACGACTCGAACGGTTAATCAGGCGTTCGCAACCCGGCAGTTTTTTTGCACTGGATGTGAATGAGATCCACCAATTGTTGGAGCAACAGGCTTGGGTTTATCGGGCGTCGGTGCGCAAACAATGGCCTAACCGGCTGAAAGTTTATCTGGTAGAGCAAACGCCCGTAGCCAGGTGGAACGAAGATTTAATATTGAACCCCTACGGCGAGAGTTTTAACGCCGAAGGTAAAGTACTTGGATTGCCGCAGTTATTTGGTCCGGGTGGCAGCGAGAGAACCGCGCTGGAAGGGTTCAATGCGATGCAGAAACTGCTTCGCAACCGGGATCTTGTAATCAAAGAGTTGTCGTTAAGTGAACGCTATGCGTGGCAAGTGCAGCTGGACAACGGGGTTGAAATAAACCTGGGACGTCAGGAGTTTATTGACCGTCTGCAGCGTTTTGTAGATGTTTATCCATTGTTGGAAGAACAACCCAGGGCGATAAGTTATGTAGACTTGCGATACGACACAGGGCTAGCCGTAGGCTGGCAACCTGATACAGACAATAACCAGAACAAAAGTTAAAAAAGAGATTAGTAATTTATGTCCAAACCGGCAGAACGTAATTTGATTGTAGGGCTCGATATCGGCACCAGCCGGGTCAAAGCAGTCCTCGGCGAGTTACTTGACGATGATCAAATTAGTATCGTGGGGGTTGGGACGCATGCTGCCAAAGGTATGGATAAAGGCGGCGTTAATGACCTTAACCTGGTGGTTAAGTCGGTCCAGAGTGCTGTGAATGAAATGGAACTCATGGCCGATTGTCAGGTTTCGTCAGTGTTTATGTCTATTTCAGGGCGACATGTAAAGTGTCAGAACGAAAGTGGCATGGTACCGATTAATAATCAGGAAGTGACGCAGGAAGACGTCGACAATGTGATTCATGCAGCACGCTCGGTACCCATCGCCGCTGAACGCAGGTTACTGCATGTGCTGCCGCAGGAATTTACCATTGACGTCCAGGAAGGCATTAAAAACCCTATCGGTATGTCAGGGGTTCGTATGGAAGCTGAAGCGCACATAATCACCTGCGCTGATGACATGGCCAAAAATTTAGTGAAGTGCATTGAGCGGTGCGAGTTACATGCCGATCAATTAATCTTTTCAGCGTTGGCGTCAAGTTATGCCGTGCTGACCGATGACGAGCGTGAACTGGGCGTTTGTGTGGTGGATATTGGTGCTGGCACCATTGATATCGTTATTTTTACTGATGGTGCAATTCGTCACACTGCGGTTATTCCGTTAGCGGGTAATCAGATTACCAGCGACATAGCGAAGATTTTCAGAACGCCAATCAGCAATGCCGAAGAAATTAAAGTTAACTATGCCTGTGCGCTAAAAGACATGGTTAGCATGGAAGAAAGTATTGAAGTGCCAAGTGTAGGTGGTCGCCCGGCAAGGGTAATGTCACGTCACACTCTGGCAGAGGTCATAGAACCTCGGTATCAGGAATTGTTTGAACTGATACACAAAGAAATTAAAGCCAGTGGCTTCGAAGAGCAGATTGCAGCCGGATTAGTACTATCCGGCGGCACTGCCAAAATGGAAGGCGCGGTAGAGTTTGCAGAAGAAATTTTCCAAATGCCGGTGCGAGTTGGTAATCCGCTTAACATAGTTGGGTTATCTGAATATACCGATGACGCGAGTTTTGCGACTGCGGTAGGATTGCTTCAGTATGGAAAAATGCAAGTCGACAATAAGAAGACCAGTAAGCAACGCACAGGCGATAGCTTGTTTAAACGCGTACAAAGCTGGTTCAAAGGTGAATTTTAATTTATAGGGGGCGCTTGGATTTACATACAAACAGCATGGATTGCTAATAATGTTGTGTAAATCGAAGTGTTAGAAGACGTACAAAACCGGAGAGTAAGTATGTTTGAATTGATGGATAGCCACGGTGAAGAAGCCGTAATCAAAGTCATCGGCGTCGGTGGCGGCGGTGGCAATGCAGTTGAGCACATGGTGTCTCAAAGCATTGAAGGCGTAGAGTTTATTGCAGTGAATACCGATGCGCAGGTATTACGCAGTTCATCGGCAGATGTCACATTGCAGATTGGCTCAAATGTTACCAAAGGATTAGGCGCTGGCGCCGATCCCAACAAAGGGCGAGAAGCTGCGCAGGAAGATCGCGAAACCATTCGTCAGGCGCTTGAAGGCGCGGACATGATATTTATTACCGCAGGTATGGGCGGTGGTACGGGTACAGGTGCTGCACCAGAGGTAGCGAAGATTGCCCGTGAAATGGGAATTTTAACGGTGGCCGTTGTTACTAAGCCGTTCCCGTTCGAAGGTAAAAAGCGTACTGATTTTGCTAACCAGGGCACCGAGGAACTGGCCAACAACGTTGACTCGTTGATTACCATTCCGAACGAAAAACTACTTAAAGTGATGGGTCCCGGCACTCCACTGCTGCAGGCATTCAGCGCGGCAAATGATGTGTTACGTGGGGCTGTGCAGGGTATCGCTGAGCTAATCACGCGACCAGGTTTGATCAACGTTGACTTTGCCGACGTAAGAACAGTGATGTCCGAGATGGGTAAAGCCATGATGGGCAGCGGTGCTGCGTCGGGGCCGGATCGAGCCGAGGAAGCCGCCGAAGCAGCTATCGCCAGTCCGTTACTGGAAGATATCGATTTGTCTGGAGCGCGCGGGATTTTAGTGAATATCACTGCTGGTCCTGATTTTGCCATTGATGAATTTGAGACGGTTGGTAATGCGGTCAAAGCGTTTGCGTCAGAGAATGCGACGGTCGTAGTTGGTACTGTTATTGATATGGATATGACCGATGAGTTGCGTGTAACCGTTGTGGCGACAGGTATTGGCGCTGAACGTAAGCCTGATATCTCATTAGTGAGCACTGAAGGTTCACGGTTAAGCACCTCTGCTCGTGAGTTCCAGTCCAGTAGCGAAAGTCGCTCAGTGGGCGGTACTGATGGCAATCAGGCACTTAAGGCAGATGAGAATGCACAGCCAGGCAACGATCTGGAATATCTGGACATTCCCGCTTTCCTGCGCAAACAGGCAGATTAAGTACTCAAGGTGCTTACGGTAAAGGTTAATTTACACTGGCCGCATACTTGACGAGATTGCTGGTTGTATTTTAACCAGTTATTTTGACAAGTAAGTACTGGCTAACTATAATGCTCGGCCGATTTAGGTTAGGTTTTTGATGACCCATGATTAGACAACGCACAATTAAACATGCTGTCCAGGAAACTGGGATAGGATTGCATAAAGGAGATAAGGTCACCATGACTCTCCGGCCAGCGCCTGCGAATACGGGAATCGTGTTTCGGCGTATCGACCTTGATCCTTATGTAGATATTCACTCGCGTGCGAACGCGGTGGGTAACACGATGTTGTGTACGTGTTTAAATAATGATGACGGTGTGAGCATTCACACCGTAGAGCATTTGGCTTCAGCCCTGGCCGGCCTGGGTATTGATAACATTATCGTTGAAGTAAACAGTAACGAATTGCCAATTATGGATGGCAGCGCCAGCCCGTTTGTATTTTTACTGCAATCAGCCGGTATAGAAGAGCTCAATGCGCCGAAACGTTTTATCAGGATGACAAAAACGGTACGCGTTGAAGACGGCGATAAGTGGGCAGAGCTACGTCCTCATAATGGCTTTCGGGTTGATTTTGAAATCGATTTTGAACATCCGGTAATTAGCCAGACGCGTCAGCACATGGTGATGGATTTCGATTCGTGTTCGTATGTAAACGAAGTCAGTCGTGCTCGTACGTTTGGATTTATGCGCGACCTTGAATACATGAATGCTAATAATCTGGCCCTCGGTGGCAGTATGGAAAACGCCGTCGCATTAGATGACTATCGCGTGCTTAATCCAGAGGGACTGCGCTACGACGATGAGTTTTTAAAGCATAAAATACTCGATGCAATTGGCGATCTGTATTTAGGTGGTCATAGCATTATTGGTGAACTGGCTGCGTATAAAACCGGTCATGGACTCAATAATAAATTACTCAATGCGGTGTTGGAACGCCAGGACTGCTGGGAATATATTACCTATGAGTCGCAGGATGAAGCACCGATTCGTTACGCACAACCAGCTTTAGTATGAACAGATTAGTATAAAAAGCCGCCCTCGTGGCGGCTTTTTGTTGTTCAATGGGTGTAAATGCCGCTAGAATAGCGGCAAGCTCGTGTTGAATATAATAATGATTAAATCACGTATGCAAGGCAGTTTGCCAAGCTACTAAGAACAGGCAATGAACCTTACAGTAACATTTATCAGTAAAAACAAACGCTTCAGGCGCACAATGAGTGTCCGCTCTATTGTCAGTCTGACCGTGTTATCTTCATTGTTTGTTCTTATTTCAAGTCGTTCTACTGACTCCTCAGTTGAAGATCTCGCCCGTGTTAAAATCGCGCAAAATGTATTAGCTGCTGAGCAACAGGAAGTGGAGTCGTTGAAAGCGGCGACCAGTGAACAGGTTAAAGCGCTAACGCAACAACTAAGTGTTATGCAAGGGATGTTGGATAATATCGATGCAAAAACATTGGTGCTGGCAAAAGCAATTGGCATCGACGAGCAGTCAATCATGGATTTCGGGCTGGCCTCTGACACGGTTGCCAGACAACTCGAACAGGAAGAACAGCGGCTATTAACGCCGATAGATAAATTAGGTCGTGAGTTGACGCATAAAGCACAACAACTGGCGGCACTTGAAAGATTGGTTACCGGGCACCATATAGACTCACAGGTGAGTTTATCAGGGCGCCCGATAGAGACGGGATGGTTATCATCCTACTATGGCATACGCAAAGACCCGTTTACGGGCGAACCTGCTATGCACAGTGGATTAGATTTTGCCGGTGAAACA
The DNA here is from genome assembly GCF_028595265.1 of Alteromonas gilva. Classification (NCBI taxonomy): domain Bacteria; kingdom Pseudomonadati; phylum Pseudomonadota; class Gammaproteobacteria; order Alteromonadales; family Alteromonadaceae; genus Alteromonas; species Alteromonas gilva. The sequence continues at coordinate 361,900 of NZ_JAQQXP010000003.1, forward strand.
GGCGACGATGTGGTCGCCACGGCAGCTGGAATTGTGACTTGGTCTGGCGAGCGCTATGGCTATGGCAATCTCATAGAGATTGAACATGGCGACGGTTTAGTGACGCGTTACGGCCATAATCAAACTCTGTTAGTGAAAAAAGGCGATCTGGTGACGAAAGGCCAGGCGATAGCACTAATGGGGAGTACGGGACGTTCAACAGGCGCGCATGTACATTATGAAGTCATAAAAGCCGGCAAAAAAGTCGATCCACTTTCTTACGTATACAAAAAGTAACGTAGGCCTCTATTTACGCCAATCAAATGTTACGCGACAAACATCCCTGCGGTGCAAGGATGTTTGTTATTTATAAAATCACAGCAGTGGAAATACCAACATAATGTTTGCAAGCATCCTCAGAAAAGTTTTTGGCAGTCGTAACGACCGACTATTAAAAAAATTACAAAAGCACGTCAATGCCATCAATGCATTGGAGGCGGAGTATGAGGCGCTTGATGATGCTGGGATCAAGCAAAAAACGGCAGAGTTTAAACAACGTCTGCAGGACGGCGCCACGCTCGACGATATCCTGATCGAAGCATTTGCGATAGTGCGCGAAGCAAGTAAACGTGTTTACGGTATGCGCCACTTTGACGTGCAGATGTTAGGTGGCCAGGTATTACACTCAGGTAAAATAGCCGAGATGCGTACCGGTGAAGGTAAAACACTGACGTCTACTCTGCCCACTTATCTTAATGCCCTGACCGGCCGTGGTGTTCACGTTATTACGGTGAACGATTACCTTGCCAAGCGGGATGCAAACTGGAGCCGTGATTTATTTGAGTTTCTGGGCCTGACTGTTGGCTGTAATGTGCCCGGCATGGCGCCAGCGCAAAAGCGTGAGGCCTATCTGGCTGATGTGACTTACGGAACCAACAATGAATTCGGTTTCGACTATTTACGCGACAACATGGCGTTTAGTCCGCAGGACCGTGTTCAGCGCGAACTGTATTATGCGGTGATCGATGAAGTTGACTCCATTCTGATTGATGAAGCGCGGACGCCGCTCATTATATCCGGTGCGGCCGAAGATAGCTCTGAACTCTATTTACGCATCAACAAAATTATTCCGGAGTTAGTACGTCAGGATAAAGAAGACGAAGAAGATAATTTTGGTGATGGCGACTACACAATCGATGAAAAAGCCAAACAGATCCACCTTACCGAAAACGGTCAGATTCACGTTGAGGAAATTTTAAAGCGCGAGGGTTTGCTACCGCAGGAAGAGTCACTGTTTGATGCCGGCAATATCTCATTACTGCACCACGTCAATGCCGCATTGCGGGCGCATAAGCTGTTTACCAAGGATGTCGATTACATCGTTAAAGAAAACGACATCGTTATTGTCGATGAGCATACCGGCCGTACCATGGAAGGCCGTCGCTGGTCAGAAGGTTTACACCAGGCCGTTGAAGCGAAAGAAGGCGTTAAGATTCAGAATGAGAATCAAACGCTGGCTTCCATTACTTTCCAGAATTATTTCCGCCTGTACGAAAAGCTTTCGGGTATGACCGGTACCGCCGATACTGAAGCCTTCGAATTCAATCATATTTACAGTCTAGAAACAGTCGTGATCCCGACTAACCGGGAAATGGTGCGTGATGATAAAGCCGATCTGATTTATCTGACAGCGCAGGAAAAGTACGAGGCAATTGTCGAAGACATTCGCCGCTGTGTTAAACGCGGCCAGCCAACGCTGGTGGGCACGGTTTCGATTGAAAACTCTGAGCTGCTGTCGAGCGTGCTTAAAAAGAACAAAATCCCCCATAAAGTACTTAATGCAAAATTCCATGCTCAGGAAGCCGATATCGTTGCCCAGGCAGGTCGTCCCGGCGCGGTAACCATCGCCACCAATATGGCTGGTCGCGGGACGGATATCGTCCTGGGTGGTAACTGGCAGGCAGAGGTCGAGAAAATTGAGTCGCCGACCGAAGCGCAAATACAGAAAATCAAAGAGCAGTGGGAAAAAGACCACGCGACAGTCCTTAGTGCCGGTGGCCTGCATATTATAGGTACCGAGCGTCACGAATCACGCCGTATTGATAATCAGTTACGGGGTCGTGCAGGCCGTCAGGGCGATCCAGGCTCGTCACGTTTTTACTTATCACTGGATGATGCGTTAATGCGCATTTTCGCTTCAGAAAAAATGGCCAGTATGATGAAACGTCTGGGCATGGAAAAAGGCGAAGCCATCGAACACCCCTGGGTTACCCGCGCTATCGAGAATGCCCAGCGTAAAGTCGAAGGGCGTAACTTTGATATTCGTAAGCAACTGCTTGAGTATGATGATGTGGCCAACGATCAGCGTAAAGTGATCTATGAGCAACGTAATGAATTACTCGACGAAGGTGATATCAGTCAAACTATTCAGGCGATCCGCGAAGACGTGATTCAAGGTGTGGTGGATGAATACATTCCACCTCAGTCACTGGAAGAAATGTGGGATGTCGCAGGTTTAGAGCAGCGTCTTAAAGCGGATTTCGCCGTGTCTGCGCCGGTCCAGGAATGGCTTGATAACGACGATAAGCTTTACGAAGAAAAGCTGCGCGAGAAAATTCTGGACGAATTAAACAAGGCTTATAAAGCGAAAGAAGCCATGGTGGGTGAGCAGGTGCTGCGTCAGTTTGAAAAAGCGGTGATGCTACAAAACTTAGACAGTAGCTGGAAAGAGCATTTAGCCGCCATGGATCACTTAAGACAAGGTATTCACCTGCGCGGTTATGCGCAGAAAAACCCTAAACAGGAATACAAGCGTGAAGCGTTTGAGCTATTTTCCAATATGCTTGAAGCGCTGAAGCTGGAAGTGATTACCATTCTTAGCCGTGTTCAGGTGCGTGCTGAGTCGGATGTTGAGAAAGTTGAAGAGCAGCGCCGTCAGGCCGACGAAGTGCCAAAGAACTTCCAGCATGCCGAATCAGAAAGCGACCCGGCTGCGGAAGCGAACGGCCGGCAAACTGAAGTTCGTAATGGCCCTAAAGTAGGTCGCAACGATCCGTGCCCCTGTGGTTCGGGTAAAAAATACAAGCAGTGTCACGGTAAATTAAAGTAACCGAACTTTTTTAATGTCAGGCCGGCTGCACAGCATGCCTGTGCATGCCGGCTTTGTTCTATCCGGAATGAGATAATGGATACCAAGGTAAACTATATTGATGTGGCAGTGGGTGTGATTCTGCGCGATCAAAAAACCTACGTCTGTTTGCGCCCAACGGATAAACACCAGGGCGGCAAGTGGGAGTTTCCGGGCGGTAAGATAGAAGCCGGTGAAGCGGCTGAACTGGCGCTGGCCCGTGAGTTAATGGAAGAGGTAGCCATAACGGTTACCCAGGCACAGCCACTGACAACCATTGAACATGATTACGGTGACAAGTGTGTGCGGCTCTTTGTCTTTGCGGTCACCGGGTTTGATGGCGAGCCTACCGGTGCTGAAGGGCAGTCAGGTAAGTGGCTGCCGTTAGCCGACATAGACATAGCGGATTTCCCGGCAGCTAACCGGGAAATCATCGAACAATTGCGTACCACTTTTCGATAAATTAAAAACGATAACGTTTCAGCTTATTTTGCATACCTGCGATTTCATCAACCAGCTCGGTACACTTTTGTGCAACCTGCTGCGCATATTGATAATTTTCAGCACCAACGCTTTGAATCCGGCTTAAGCGTTGGGCAACCTGCTCACTGATGGTGGCCTGATTACCGGCCATATTACTGGCTTGCTGGTTGAGCTCAGTAATAGTGGCAACTGCTTGCAATGATTGCTCTAACGACTGTCCTGCTTGTTGAGTGGTCGCCACTGTTGCATATGCATTGTCTTTGTTTTTCTGCATATTCTCTGTCGCGTCACGACTACCTTGTTGAAGCCGTTCTATCATGACCCTGATTTCCTCTGTCGAAGACTGCGTGCGGCTGGCCAGTGATCGCACTTCATCGGCGACAACGGCAAAGCCGCGTCCCTGCTCGCCGGCTCTGGCCGCTTCGATAGCCGCGTTCAGCGCCAGCAGGTTAGTTTGCTCAGCGATATTGCGTATTACATCCATCACGCCGCTTATTTGCTCACTGGCGTGAGCCAGCTCACTGATGACTTGTACTGAGGTATCGATATCCCGGGCCTGGGCCTCTATATCTTTAATGGTCGCAGTCAGCACACCGACACTTTTGCGGGTGTCAGAATCAGCCGCGCCGGCAGCATCATTGGATTGATGCAGATGTTCGGTTACCGCCTGGGTATTTCGCTGCAGGGTGGCCAGCGCCTCGCCAATGGCATCGGTTTCCTGGGTTAAGGCAGAAACCGTGGAACTAGACTGGCTGGCTGTTGCACTTAACTGGCGTGACTGCTCATGCATAGTCTCCGTGGCACTGCTGACGCCTTGCAGGGTATCCTGAAGCTGCGACAACAATGCATTGAAGGCTCCGGCCATTTGGCCAAATTCATCACTGCGCCTGGCGTCGAAACGAAAAGTCAGATCACCGTCACCCGATGCAAGGCTTTTAACTACGGTGATAAACTCATTCAATGGTTTGCCAACAATGTAGTTAATCAGGAAATACAGAGTCGCAAGAAGAGCACCACTGGCCAGGATGATTTTAGCCAGCACGGTCAATAAGGCGGTCGTCACTAACGCTGATTGTTCATCATTAGATGCCACCAGAATGATCGTGTATCCCCAGGAGGTAAACGGCACTTCGGTAACTTCCCACTCATCGCCAGGGGCGTTTAGAATTTGCCCGGCTTGTTCGCTAGAAATATGCGCAGAATGCATACGCAGGTTGCCTTTACTGTCTTTGATGGCAACAAAACCGTCGTCAAGCAACCGGCTCTGGGCAATCGCTTGCTCCAGCACATTGAGATCGGCAGAATAGCCGACGTACCATATGCCAATGACCTGCTGGTTCGCATCAAACATAGGTTCATAACCGGTAATATAAGGACTGCCAAGTATATCAACAGCGCCATAATAGGGCTCTGCGTTTCGGATCCTGGCCATGGCTTTGCCTTGTGGCGCCAGCTTGGTGCCAATGGCACGTTCACCATTATTGATAACATTGGTGCTGACGCGGATAAAATCATTGCCTGTTTTGCTGAATAAGGTGGCGGTGCCTCCCATTACGCTGGTTAAACCATCAACAAGACTAAAGTCATTGGCCTGGGGTTTCTCGCCCAGGAAAAGCTGCTTCGCGGGGATTTGCTTAACCTGTATCTCGTTGCCCTGGGACGGAATACCCAGCTCATTGCCTCGTTGTTTGAGCAGTTTCATACTGCTTACTACGCGTTCGTGCATTAACGCGTCGGTGACGGTGAGAATATTGCTAAGGCGGTCGGCCGTTTGTTGTTTCTGTGCAGCGATTTGCTCCGAAATCGCTGATGACGAGGATAGCGTGGTAATGATGGCTGTGATGATCGAAAAGCCTGTAATGATCACCGCAATGGCAATAAAAAATTTACGTTGAATTGACATAGTAACTCCGACAAGTACTCCCAACTGCGCAGTTCAAAGGCTCGCTACCGGATAGGCCAGCCAGCTTTGATTCAAAGATAACTGGCATAGCACCCATTATCCCTGTTAAAGAAGCTTAGAATAAAATCGCTAAACGGCTAGTTTTTCGACGATTAATTAATGCGGGGAAAATATCGCTCAGACAAACGCGCTGAGTAATGAATTAAGATAGCGTCTGCCATGAGGCGTGACCTGCCAGTGAGTCTCTGATTGCGTTAACAGGCCCTGCGCGATTGCTTTATTAAGTGCCTGCGTCTGTTCACGGGTGAGGCTGGTGCCGGTATAGGCATTGAAATCGACGATGGGGCAGGGCTCTACCAGGCGAAACCGATTCATAAAAAACTCGAATGCCAAATCCTCAGAGGCCACATTGCTGGCTGTATCAAGGTAGGCACGGTCAAGCGTCATATAACCGCGCGGATGTTTTACTTTTACTGTTCGGGAGATAGTGCCATTGTGTGTATTAGTGATCTTACCGTGCGCACCACAACCAATACCGAGGTAATCGCCAAAGCGCCAATAGTTGAGGTTATGCTGGCATTGGAATTGCGCTTTACTGTAGCCGGAAATTTCATACTGCTGGTAACCGGCAGCGGTCAATAACTTATGCCCCTGAGACTGAATTTCCCACAGAATGTCGTCGTCGGGCAGGGTTGGCGGCTTTGAATAAAAAGGCGTATTGGGCTCAATGGTTAATTGATACCAGGATAAATGCGCTGGCTGCTGGCTAATGGCTTCGTTGAGGTCGTTCAGGGCATTGTCGATAGATTGGTCGGGCAGGCCATGCATCAGGTCGATATTAAAACTGGTGACGCCGCTTTGCTTTGCTTGTTCAATAGCAAAATGGGCCTGATGGGGATCGTGGATCCGCCCCAAAGTAGTCAGGTGTTTAGCCTCAAAGCTTTGCACGCCAATCGAAAACCGATTTACCCCTGCCTCCACATAACCTTTAAAGCGCGCCGCTTCGATGGTGCCGGGGTTGGCTTCAAGGGTAATTTCGGCATCCGCTGCAAAAGGCACGCGCTGGCGTGCCTCAGCAAGTAAGTAGGCAATACTGTCGGGGCTGAACAGGCTCGGCGTGCCACCGCCTATAAAAACCGTCTCAACCTTGCGGTCGCCGGTAAGTCTGGCATCCTCGGTTAAGTCTGCCAGCAAATGAGCAATATATTCCCGCTCGGGTAAGCCTTGCTTTAGTGTATGGGAGTTAAAATCACAGTAAGGGCATTTCTGAACACACCACGGAATGTGAATGTACAACCCCAGCGGTGGATTACGCATAGGATTGGGAAAGCTGCTTCAACAGACTCTGCATGGCCTGGCCACGATGACTGACGCTGTTCTTCTGGCTTTTCTCAAGCTCCGCTGCGGTACATTTAAATGCGTCGACATAAAATACCGGATCGTAACCAAAACCGCCTTCACCGTGGCGTTGACGGGTAATGCTGCCCTGCCACCGACCTTCACTAATAAGCGGAATAGGGTCGTCGCCATGGCGCATCATGACCAGTACGCACTGAAAATGGGCCTCGCGAGCTTGCTCGTCATCACCTAAAGCTGCTAACAAGTGGTCAATATTATCACTGTCTGTCGCGTTTGCGCTGGCGTAGCGGGCAGAGTAAATGCCCGGCGCGCCGTTTAACGCGTTCACCACCAGGCCAGAGTCATCGGCAATGGCCGGTAATCCGGTCTCGCGAGCCGCATGACGGGCTTTAATAATGGCGTTTTCAACAAAGGTCGTTCCGGTTTCGGGCACACTGGCTACGTTAAAATCACTTTGTGGCAGCACTTCAATATTAAGCGGTGCAAACAAACTGGCAAACTCTTTTACTTTACCGGCATTACCGGTAGCCAGCACAATCTTATGCGGGAAACTCATGGTCGTTACCTTTTCTTTTTGGCGGTTTTTGCTTTGCCTTTTTTGGCAGACTTTTTACCGGGCTTTTTCTTTTTAGACGTCGCAGCAGGGGCTTTGTGTTGCGGCCGCAAGCCCTCAATAACACGGGCTTTCATCGGCTCACCGGTATAGCGGGCAACTTTGGCTATCATTTCAAAATCATGGGCTTCGACTAAGGAAATGGCCGTGCCTTTAGCGCCTGCCCGACCGGTTCGACCAATGCGGTGAACGTAAATGTCTGCTTTACGCGGCATATCAAAGTTAATAACGTGACTTACGTTAGGTACGTCGATACCGCGGGCGGCGACATCCGTGGCAATCAGAATGGATACCTTGCCGGTTTTAAAGCTGGCCAGCGCTGCAATACGCTTATCCTGCGGCATTTCGCCTTGCAAATAGCATACGTCGATACCGGCGCTTTGCAGTCGCTCTCTGAGCCACTGCAAGCGTTCCCGGGTTTTAACAAACACCACGGCGCTAGTGATTTGCTCCTGTAGTATCCGCTCCAGCAGCGCTAATTTATGCTCGAGATGGTCTGCCAGGTGATACCACTGAAGTATTTTTGCTTTTTCGCGGCGCGGTGGTTCAGCCTCGATGATGGCAGGTTCATTGAGCAGTTCCTTGGCAAAATTACGCACGCCGGCGCCTTCGAGTGTGGCCGAAAACAGCATATTTTGTTTGCGCCAGCGGGCCTCAGAGGCAATTTGATTAACGATGCCGGAAAAGCCCATATCTAGCATGCGATCGGCTTCATCGAGGATCAGGCACTCTATGTCGCGGCAGTCGGCTGATTCCTGGTCGATATGTTCAAACAGCCGGCCAGGTGTAGCAACCAGTATGTCGAGGTTCTGACTCAGGGTGTCTTTATCGGTACCATAATTAATGCCGCCGGTGATCACGCCGCATATCAGATCGGCAAATTGCGTCAGGGCCACGGCTTGTTCATAAACCTGCAGCGCCAGCTCCCGTGTTGGCGTTAAGATTAAAATTCGTGTGGCACCGGGCTGCTGACGCGGAAAGTCGAGTAAAAACTGACACGCCGGTAACAGGAAACCTAAGGTTTTACCGGTGCCTGTTGGGGCCGATGCCAGAATATCTCTCCCTTCCATTGCCGGGGGGATCACCATAGTCTGAATAGTCGTCGGGCGGGTCAGGCCCATTTCGGCCAATGCCTGACACAAGGTCTCATCGAGTTCTAACTGTTCGAATGTCATAAAAAAAGGTCTTTCAAAGGAATGGCGCTATTGTAGCATTAATTCTGTGAAACGCGCGGTTATGTGCTTACCTGGCTGATTTGTTCGAGACGCTGTTGGGTTAATTGTTCTTTTATCCCGGGTCCCTTAAACCCTGCGCTGATTATCTGCTGGACATCCACGGCCTGGGCGGCAGCCAATGCGGCCTTTATAACACTGAGATAACGGCTGGCGTCTTCGGCATAAACTATGGGGAGCAGCGTTAGCAGGCGCTCCAGGCGTTCAGGGCGTCGCCAGGCATCGCAGACATTAAAAAGGTTCAGTAACCACTCGCTGTCGGTGCAGTATTGTGCCACGTCGCCGATAAACTGCGCCGCCAGTTGAGCGTTGTCAGCGGCCTGATTAGGGACCTTTAGTCGGGTTTGCAGGGCCTGAATATCCTGTTGCGGTAATGCAAAGAGTAAGCTTGCCCAACGCGTTTCTAATGATTGCGCTGAGTCAGCGGCGCGTTGCAACATAGCAGCGCGCTCACTGTCCTGGCGCAGCGGACTGAGCTCTGGCATCCAGGCGGACAACGCCCCGCTCTGCTGGAGGATATCGAAATAGATCTGTGGCGATCTTTCCATCAGGCTGCGCCGGGTTTCCTGCCATACCCGTTCAGGACTGAGTGCAAGAATATCCGCCGTGGCACTCATGCGCTGCATTAATGTCATTGTAGCCGGCGCCACGCTGAAACCGAGGTACGCGTACCGGGCGGCAAATCGTGCGACGCGGAATATACGCAGGGGATCTTCGCTGAATGCGTCTGAAACATGCCGTAATACGCGGTCAGCGAGATCAATTGCGCCATTGAAAGGATCGATCAACTCACCATTACTATCCTGCGCCATGGCGTTAATTGTAAGATCCCGACGCTGCAAATCTTCTTCAAGTGTGACATGTGGACTGGCATTGCAGGTAAACCCGCCGTAGCCACTGCCGGTTTTCCGCTCCGTTCGGGCTAATGCATACTCTTCCTGGGTTTTAGGATGTAAAAACACCGGAAAGTCTTTGCCTACCTGGGTATATCCCTGGGCGATTAACTGGTCTGCCGTGGCGCCTACCACCACCCAATCGCGATCGGTTACCGGGCGCTTCAGTAAGCTATCACGCACTGCGCCACCCACCAGATAAACCTGCATAACTTATTACCCACCTGCATTAATTCAACAGTCGGTATTATGCCCGACTAGCGCACTGAAAACACGGGGTTGTTGACTTAAATCAGTAGTCTGATAGTTTACCTGACATATGGAAATACCACTCGGTAAGTCATGTTTTTACAATATTTTGGATTAACGGATCATCCGTTTTCTATCGCGCCCAATCCGGATTACCTGTATATGAGTCCGCGCCATAAAGAAGCGTTGGCGCATTTGACGTTTGGTTTACGGGAAAGTGGCGGTTTCGTTATGCTCACCGGTGAAGTAGGCACCGGCAAAACCACCGTTTCGCGCAAGTTATTGCAGCAATTGCCTGACTCAACGCAAGTGGCAATGATTTTAAACCCTACGTTGTCGGCCATTGAGCTGCTCGCCACAGTATGCGATGAACTAAACCTCGATTACGATCCACAGCAGGCCAGTCTTAAATATTTTACTGACATGATTTTAAAAAAGCTGGCCGCTAATCACAGCGCCGGCAAGAACACGGTACTCATGATTGATGAAGCCCAGCATTTATTGCCTGAGGTGTTGGAGCAACTGCGTCTGCTCACCAATTTAGAAACCAACCGCGAAAAATTGTTGAAGATCGTGCTGATTGGGCAGCCTGAGCTACAACAATTACTCAAGCGCAATGAACTGCGTCAGTTGGCACAGCGCATTACGGCCCGCTACCACCTGTTACCGCTTAATGCCGATGAGGTGAAAGCCTATGTGAACCACCGTTTGAGTGTGGCAAATGGCGATATCAGCGTATTCAGTAAAGCCACTGTTCGGGCTATGTACCGGGTTACAGCGGGTATTCCCCGGGTGATTAATTTACTCTGTGACCGCGCGATGACACTGGCGTTTACTCAGCAACAACCGGTTGTTAAGCGACACTTGTTTATAGCGGCGGCGCAGCAAATTCTGGGTGATGATATTGTAGAACAACGGCTGCGCGGCCCGCGCACTATGATTTACGCCGCTATTTTTTGCTCGGCCTTAATTGGTGGTTACCTGTGGGGGAGCGCATGACCCGCATAATTGCCATTGAGCAGGCTGAACCAGGCATGATGATTGTGCGTGTGACCGCGCAAAATGGCCCGGTAAAAATCAATAAGTCAGGTTTGATTTCAAGCCCGGCAATGATTCAGGGGTTAATTGAAATGGGCGTACAGGAAATTGAGTACGACCCGGATCAAACGGTGGAAATATGTCAGGAAATACCGCTGTCGACCACCGAGCAAACGCCCACCCAGGCACTTTTGCGCGGCCAGTTTGATACCCGCGCGCAAAAAACCGATAGTGCCATTAGCGATCAGTTTAATCGCAGTTTGTTTTTACCGTCGGTTAGTGGCTTGCCGGGCTGGTGGCAGCGCGGCGTGAAACCCGCTGTGCTGGCCATTGTTATGGCCCTTGGCGGGGCAGCAACAGGGTATGCACTAGCGCTGTTGCCAGAGGTCTTATCGCAAGCACTGACTCCGACCGAGTCAACGCGGTATCCAACACCAGCGACCCGGATTAACAGCGCGCCCTCACCTGCAGCCAGCGTTGACAATACGCCTGCGCAGACTAATGAAAAGATAGCGACAGCGCCTCAGCGTCAGCAGCAGGATGTCAGTGAGAGTGAGTTACCGGCCGGCCCTCAGACGTCGCCAAATCGCCAGGACAACCCCGTCAATACCGCCGAAAATGGTGTTTCGCCGTCGGCCCCGGTGGCTGATGAATTAGCTGCAACTACCGGCACACAAATTAACGCCGAGGCTCCCGAAAAAGACGTGGCGGTGTCGCCGGAACTGATGGCACGATTTAACAAAGTGATGTCGGATCTCGAGCAGCAAGAGGAGCGTGGTGAGCCTATCAATAATGACACAGTAGTGAATATTCATGACGATATTCAGCGTGTTGATCAACTGCCTGCACGGTTACTCACCCGTTTGCCTTCGATGGATTTCAGTGCCCACATGTACGCGTCGCGGCCGGCCGATCGCTGGTTACGGGTGAATGGTGAGGATAAGAGTGAAGGAGACTGGATTAGCGATCGCGTACAGATAGTCAATATTGAAGCGCAACGGGTTATCCTGCGTTTTGAGGGTGAAGTGTTTGCGATGGCGGCGCTAACCGACTGGTAATCGTTATGGGTGGCTCAGAGCTGGTCTGAGGTTGTCACCCTCAGGCCATTCAGGCCAGCCCCTGTGCCCATAGCAGGCAGCGCCGCAAGGCGCTGAAGTATACTCACCAGTACGACTGTTACCCTGTCCTCGTACCACTTACAGGCCCTAGTTATCCACCTGATTAATAAAAACTTCTGAGAAAAACTTCGGCAGGTTAATAGAGAACTCATCGGGACCAATGCTCGACTCAATCTCATCGTTACTTTTGGCTAAATCAATGCGTTTGATTTCCTGAAAATTACCGCTGTTAATACTGTAAAAGGTCATTACCTGAGGGTGCAGCAAACTTGCCGGATTCTTGCGACTGATAATGCCCAGTTTACCGCTTTGCAGTTTTACCAAGGAGCCAATAGGGTACACACCTAACACGCCGATAAGTCGGTTTACTAATGACTGATCAAGGCCTTTGTTCTGTGCCAGGGACTTCAGTACTTTACTATTGGGATAGGCTTTGCCAAAGGGAGCTGGCATACCAAGCTGTGAATACTCATCTACAACGGCCGCTATTTGCGCCAGGGGATGAATCTCATCGCCCTTTAAACCGTGCGGATAGCCAGTGCCGTCCAACCGTTCATGGTGCTGACTGATGATAGTGCTGATGACTTGGGGTATGTCACTATTGCCCTGCAACACCGCAAGCGATTCATCAATATGAGTTTGGTAAATCAAGGCATCTGTTGTGCTTAACTGGGCAAACGGAATACACAGCTCGCGGGGGATTTTTGCCATGCCGGTGTCCATAAGCAGTCCGGCGAGACTTGCATGTTCTACCGCTTCTTTGTCGAAGCCGGCGGCCTCGGCCAGAATCGCCATATAAATACTGCAGTTCAATGAATGCTCCAGCAGTAAATCATTGCCGCGCTGAACCATCGACAGACATACCGTTGCGGCCTGGTTTTCCAATACACCGTCAATAATATGTTCGGTCAGGGCTGTCAGCTTATTAACATCGGCGTCTTTTCCACTGCCTAGTTGTTGCAGAAAACGTTGCTGCACCGACTTGGCCTTATTAAACAGCGATTGGGCAGACTCGAGTCCGTCAGAATTTATCGCTTCTTTAGAATCGGCAGATGGCGCGGCTGGCGCACTTTTGGGGACCGGGGGGGCTGGCGTCTCAAGTGGCTCTGGTGCTGCGCCTTTTGAGGTATCAATTTCAACAAAATCGACGCCTTTGGCAATCAGCTTGTCAATGACCAAAGCGGAGCGAACCACGCCTTTTGAACGAACCTTGACCTTATTCTTGTCATCGATAACTCGATTAACATACATACCGGGTTTTAATTCGTCGATAGCAATTCGCTGAAGCATTTCCTCTCCATGATATGAATAAAACCTTTTGTAGCTATATGTAACTAAAGAAGGATTAGCGTTTTAGGACTGATACGCATAACTATAGCCTAAGTTGGCCCGGATGAAATGAATTTTCGATTAGCCGCTCACTTATTGTAAGCGGCTACACCCAGGCGGCGCATTGGCATGTTACAGCCAGGCAGGTTGTTTGGCTTCAAATTCTGCTATGTTGCGGTCTAGTTCCAGTGTCTGACCAATGGCATCGAGGCCTTTTATCAGGTTGTTCTTATGATGCTCTGCAATCTCAAACGGAATGGTTATTGCCCCTACAGATAATGTTTGAGCAGGCAAATCGATGGTAATTTCAGCGTTGGCATCGTTGGTAACAGCATCGAACAACTGATCCATTTGCTTGCTTGGCAAGGCAATAGGCAGCAGCTGATTGTTCATGCAATTGCCATAAAAAATATCGGCAAAACTGGTCGCAATCACTGCCTTGAAACCATAATCAGTTAATGCCCAGGGCGCGTGCTCACGACTGGAGCCGCAACCAAAATTTTCGCGGCATAACAGTATGCTGGCACCGGCATAGTCGGGTTTGTTGAGGACAAACTCAGGGTTAGGCTCTTTTTCTTGTAAGTCTAAGTAGCGCCAATCGTGAAACAGGTGCTTACCAAAGCCAGCGCGGCTGACACTGGTTAAAAACTGTTTAGGAATGATTTGGTCGGTGTCAACATTGGCCTGATCCAGCGGGCATGCAGTGCCGGTAAGAGTTGAGATACCTGTGGTCGTCTGGGTCATAAATTACTCCTGAAAATCTCTGACGTCGGCAAAGCTGCCACGTAACGCGGCGGCGGCGGCCATGGCCGGACTGACCAGGTGAGTTCTTGCCCCGCGGCCCTGACGGCCTTCGAAGTTGCGGTTACTGGTTGAGGCACAGCGATCGCCTGCCGTTAACAGGTCGTCATTCATACCCAGACACATAGAGCATCCGGGCAAGCGCCATTCAAAGCCCGCTTCTTTAAAAATCACATCGAGCTGCTCCGCTTCGGCCTGACGTTTAACGGCGGCAGAACCGGGTACCACCATTGCTGTTACATTGGCGGCCACTTTGCCTTGTTTGGCTATTTTCGCCGCTGCACGCAAGTCTTCAATACGGCTATTCGTGCATGAACCAATAAATACGTGAGACACTTTTACATCAGCCAGTTTATCACCAGCGTTCAGCCCCATATATTGCAATGCCTTGCGGGCAGACTCCTGCTCCACACTATCGGTAAAGTCTTCCGGGCCCGGAATGGGGTCGGTTACACCAATTACCTGACCCGGGTTGGTGCCCCAGGTCACTTGTGGCGCGATATCTTTCGCTTCAAGTTCTACCACGGTATCAAAAGTTGCATCGGCATCGGAGTACAAAGTTTGCCAGTAGGCGAGTGCAGCATCCCAGTCACTGCCCTGTGGGGCAAATTCGCGACCTTTGAGGTAATCGAAAGTGGTTTGGTCGGGGGCGATTAAACCTGCTTTGGCGCCAGCTTCTATGCTCATGTTACAGATAGTCATACGTTCTTCCATCGATAAGGCTTCGATGGCGTCACCACAATATTCGATCACATGGGCGGTTGCCCCAGCGTGGCCAATCTTACCAATGATGGCAAGAATGATGTCTTTTGCCGTGGTACCCACTGCCAGCTTGCCATTGACTTTAATTTGCATAGTTTTAGCGCGGCTTTGCTTGAGTGTTTGCGTGGCCAGCACGTGCTCCACCTGAGACGTACCGATACCAAACGCGAGAGCACCAAAAGCGCCGTGGGTGGCAGTGTGCGAGTCACCGCAGACTACCGTCATGCCGGGTAAAATCAGGCCCAGTTCCGGGCCCATGACGTGGACAATCCCTTGCTTTTGGTGGCCAACAGGGTACAACTTAATACCGTGTGCCTCACAGTTTTCTGCCAGGGTTTGCAACTGCAGCTTATTTTGCGGTCCACAGGCATCGAGTGCCAGGCTACGCGTGGAAATACTGTGATCCATGGTGGCAAACGTGCGATCAGGGCGGCGCACTTTGCGGCCCTTTTCGTTGAGCCCGGAAAATGCCTGGGGGCTGGTCACTTCGTGGATCAAGTGGCGGTCGATGTAGATCAGGCTGTCGTCACCGATTTGATCGATAACGTGGGCCTGCCAGACTTTGTCATATAAGGTTTTAGCCATGAATTATTACTCCTGACCTAAAATTGCATTAACGATAGCGTCACCAACCTGAGCGGTGGTTGCAGCCTGATGGCGCAGCTCCGCCGGTAATAATTCACCGGTAAGGGTGCCCGCTTCAAGGACGTTGACCACGGCCTGATCGATGGCATCGGCTGCGTCGGTCAGATTGAGGCTGAACCGCAGCATCATCGACGCAGATAAAATTTGTGCAATAGGATTAGCAATCCCCTGACCGGCAATATCCGGCGCCGAGCCACCGGCCGGCTCATACATGCCGAAACCGTCTTCGTTTAAACTTGCTGAAGGCAGCAAGCCCATCGAACCGGTGATCATCGCACATTCGTCAGAGATAATATCGCCAAACAGGTTGGAACACAGCATCACGTCAAAATGGGCCGGATCCTTTATCAGCTGCATTGTGGCGTTATCGATGTAGATATGTTCCAGAGTCACCTCAGGATAGTCCTTAGCGACTTCTTCGGTGACTTCGCGCCACAACCTGCTGCACACCAGCACATTGGCCTTATCTACAGAAGTAACGCGCTTAGAACGCTTCATGGCCGCTTCAAATGCACTCACCGCTATACGGCGTATTTCTTTTTTGCTGTAACGCATGGTATCAAAAGCGTACTCAGCTTCGCCTTCGCCTTCCCGGCCTTTGGGTTGACCAAAGTAGATGCCGCTGGTTAATTCACGCACCACCAGTACATCGACACCGCTGGCGGCTATATCGGCACGCAGCGGCGAGAGTGCTTCAAGACCTGCGTAAATTTTAGCCGGGCGTAAGTTGCTGAATAAATCAAAATGGCTGCGCAGGGTTAGCAAAGCCGCTCGCTCCGGACGCTGTTCCAACGGCAGGGTATCCCATTTGGGGCCGCCAATTGAACCGAACAAAATCGCGTCAGCCTGTTCACACCCTTGCAGTGTTTTGGCGGGCAGTGCTTCGCCTTCGGTATCGATGGCATAGCCTCCGACCGGGAAGTCAGTGCGATTAAATGACACCGCGAACTTTTGTTCAATAGCATCTAATACTTTGTTGGCTTCCTGCATGACTTCGGGGCCGATACCGTCTCCGGCGAGTACGGCTATGTTAAACTGGCTCATTTATACTCCTGCTAAGCGTTCTTGTTGGTTCTTTTGCTGATCAATCTGATCGGCCAGATAGGTATTATTCAGTACAAAAATTAAGGCTTTTACGCCGGCTTCAACGATGTCCGTGGCAAGCCCGATACCATGGAAACGGCGGCCTTTATATTCTGTGATAACGCTTACCGATGCCAGGGCATCAGCGCCTTCACCTTTTGAATCGAGTTTAAAGTCGACCACTTCCAAATCCGTATGACCAAGCATGGCCATGATGGCTTTATAGGATGCATCCACCGGTCCGTTACCGGTTTCAGAGCGAGTGGTAAGCATATCACCAATCTTTAATTGCACGGTGGCACTGGGGATAATTTCTTTACCCGATGTCGCATGCAGATACGTTAACTGATAGTGGGCCTGATCGTGTTTTTGCTGGTCGAAAAACAGCAGGGCTTCCAAATCATAGTCGTAAACCTGACCTTTTTTGTCGGCTAACTGCAAAAAGGCAGTATAAATGGCTTCCAGGTCGTAATCACTTTCCTTATAGCCCAGCTCATGCAGACGATGCTTTATTACATGTCGTCCTGAGCGGGAGGTCAGGTTCAGGTTGTTTTTGTTGATGCCAACACTTTCAGGCGTCATGATCTCGTAAGTATTTTGCGCTTTTAAGACACCATCCTGGTGAATACCAGAAGAGTGACTAAAAGCATTGGCCCCGACGATGGCTTTATTCGCCTGTACCGGCATATTACATAGCTGACTCACCAGCTTAGATGTGCGGCTGATTTCGCTACTGTTAATATTGGTATGCAGGCCATACAACGCCTGACGGGTTTGTAAGATCATGGCGATTTCTTCTAACGAGCTGTTGCCGGCCCGTTCGCCGATACCATTGATGGTACATTCTACCTGGCGAGCGCCGTTTTCTATCGCGGCTAAAGAGTTGGCGACAGCCAGACCCAGGTCGTTATGGCAGTGCACCGAAATAGTCGCCTTGTCGATATTCGGTACCCGTTCGAACAGCTGCTTAATAATTCCGCCAAACTCCGTAGGCGTAGTATAACCCACCGTATCGGGAATATTGACCGTCGTGGCGCCTGCGGCAATAACTGACTCGACCATGCGTGCCAGGTAACCAATTTCAGTGCGCCCGGCATCTTCACAGGAAAACTCCACGTCGTCAGTATAGCCGCGGGCTCGTTTTACTGCGGCGACAGCCATTTCCACTACATCATCCTGAGACTTCTTCAGCTTGCTGCTGACATGGATATCGGAGGTGGCAATAAATGTATGAATACGAAACTGATCAGCAACTTTCAGCGCTTCGCCGCAGGCATCAATGTCGGCGGGCAAAGCGCGCGACAAGCCGGCGATGGTGGAGTTTTTGATTTCACGGGCAATCATTTGCACCGATTTGAAATCACCGGGTGAAGAAACCGGAAAACCCGCTTCAATAATATCAACGCCGAGACGTTCGAGAGCCAGTGCGATTTGCAGTTTTTCTTTGGCACTTAAACTGGCTGGCAAAGCTTGTTCGCCGTCACGCAAGGTCGTATCAAATATTTTTACCTGATTCGTCATGGCTGTCTCTCGTTATTGTAGTTAAAAAAAAACCCGTGCTAGGCACGGGTTTTGTGTATTGATTCGCTGGTCGCAATCTACCCGTGCAGTCTTGCTGCCATAAGGAGTAGAAGAGATAGTAAATAGGTACTGTATTGCGTATTAGGCATTATAACTTACCGTGATTTTTTTACAGTTGCGACCTTTGATGGCGGTAAATGTACAGGCTGGGCCTGATAAGGTCAACTATTGTTTAAGATTATTGGTATAAATATTAGTTATAAATTACGGTATCGCGCAAAAAATAGGATAAAACTCCTCATTTTGAACAAATTCGTGCGCTACAAATTCAGCAAGGGTAGGTTTGTGGCCTGATATATTTCTTTTAACCAGTACGTAAATCGTTACCTGTCTGTGCAGCAAGGGTGAGCAGTTGCTAGCGAATAACCGGTTTCTTTGCCTGGGTAAAACGAGACCAGTCAAGCGTACTCACCAGCAGTATTTCGCGTAATGGCAGGGTTCGGGGCATTGTCTTACCTTTGTGATTCCAGCTATGCCCGCAGCAGGCGGCTGTAACAATGGTTTTCGACGGTTTTAACAGGGTGAGTTTAAAATGGTTTGATCTCTGGTAACGCGCCGGGTTTTCAACCGGGGTGCCGCTGAAGTCAAACCATCCCAGTTTGTTCACATGCAGTGTTTGGTTTTCGGGTTGAATGCGGTCAATGGAATCGAGTTCAATATGTTCATTATCAAACTCCTGCACCCGTACGGGTACAACCAGGCCAACTTTGGCATGTTCGCTATACCATTTCAGGGTTGCTGCAGGTTTGTCATTGCGTGCCGGGCTTTTGGCAGCCTGTTTGGCCTGCCAGCTGGCATTGTGCTCATCCAGTGTTAAAGGTACTGAGCCCTGGGCAAGAAACCGCGCGGTGCGCTTTACATGATAACTGAGTCCGGCTATGCGCCGGCGCAGCAGATTTAACTGAGAAGGGCCTTGTTGAGCCAGTAAGCTCAGCTCGCGTTCGTATAACGCGTTACACAGCTCGGCAATGGTGCGTTGTGAGGCATCAGACTCAAGCGCGTTGAAAAAGTCTGATTGATGAGACGCGGGTTCAGTAAACTGCGTCATTGGCGCACACTACAGGCATGCATTATTGATGTGTTGGTAGCACGTCAGGAGCGTAAAAAACAATGGCGGGCACAAGCCCGCCATCATCTGTTACTGACCTTTGATTTCGCTACGGCCGTTGTAGGCAACTTTACCCGCCAGTGCTTCTTCGATGCGCAGCAACTGGTTGTATTTTGCAACACGGTCTGAACGACACAGCGAGCCGGTCTTAATCTGTCCTGCTGCGGTACCCACTGCTAAGTCGGCAATGGTCGCGTCTTCTGTTTCACCTGAACGGTGGGAAATTACCGCGGTAAAACCGGCGTCTTTAGCCATTTTGATCGCTTCCAGCGTCTCGGTAAGTGAACCAATCTGGTTAAACTTAATGAGGATGGAGTTACCGATACCGTTCTCGGTGCCGCGCTTGAGGATTTTGGTGTTAGTAACAAACAGGTCGTCGCCAACCAGCTGCACTTTATCGCCAATTTTCTTGGTCAGGCTGGCCCAGCCATCCCAGTCGCTTTCATCAAGACCGTCTTCAATCGACACGATTGGATATTGCTCTGCCAGCTCGGCCAGGTAATCACCAAAGGCTTCAGAATCGAAGCTCTTGCCTTCGCCAGACAGCACGTATTTGCCGTCTTTGTAGAATTCAGACGCCGCGCAATCAAGTGCCAGAGTGATGTCTTCGTTCATCTTATAACCGGCTTTTTCTACCGCTTCTACGATGACGGCAAGGGCTTCAGCATTAGAGCTTAAGTCCGGCGCAAAACCACCTTCGTCACCAACTGCCGTGTTGAGGCCTTTTGCACCCAGTACTTTTTTCAGGTTATGGAAGATTTCCGCGCCCATACGCAAGGCTTCTTTAAAGCTCTTGGCGCCAACAGGTTGTACCATGAATTCCTGAATATCCACGTTGTTATCTGCATGCTCACCACCGTTGATGATGTTCATCATCGGCACTGGCATAGAGTACTGTCCCGGGGTGCCATTTAAGTCGGCGATGTGTTCGTATAAGGCAACGCCTTTTTCTGTTGCAGCGGCTTTGGCTACCGCTAAAGAAACTGCCAGAATCGCATTGGCGCCGAGGTTTTCTTTGTTTTCAGTGCCATCGAGGTCGATCATCGCTTTATCGATATCGGCCTGGGCAACTGGATCGAGTCCGGTTAATGCTGGCGCGATGGTATCGTTGATAGCGGCAACGGCTTTGAGTACACCTTTACCCAGGTATCGGCCTTTATCGCCGTCGCGCAGTTCAAGGGCTTCACGAGAGCCAGTAGAAGCACCGGATGGCGCACAAGCGCGACCCATTACACCTGAGTCTAAGTATACGTCTGCTTCGACCGTGGGGTTACCACGTGAGTCCAGAATTTCACGTCCAATGATACGCGAGATCTTCGCCATATTTTCTTCCTCAACAAGTAATTGTGGCACTGCGGGAGTAACAGTGCCGGGTTTTAAATTAATGATTTTCTTTTTGATAGGTTTGCGCCGCAGCGACGAAACCGGTAAATAACGGATGGCCATCACGCGGGGTTGACGTAAACTCCGGGTGGAACTGGCCTGCAACAAACCAAGGATGATCCGGTAATTCAATGACTTCAACAAGTCGTTTGTCAGTGGACAAACCACTTACCCTGAGGCCGGCGGCTTCAATTTGATCGCGCAGGTTATTGTTGACTTCGTAACGGTGGCGGTGGCGCTCATAAATTTCTGCGTTACCGTAGGCTTCAAACACCTTACTGCCTTCAATTAAGTGACACAGCTGACTGCCTAAACGCATGGTACCGCCTAAATCTGATGACTCGTCACGCACTTCGGTGCTGCCGTCAGACTCAAGCCATTCAGTGATTAGGCCAACTACCGGGTAAGGCGTATCCGGATCGAATTCGGTGCTGTTTGCGTTTTCCATACCTACAACATTGCGGGCAAATTCGATTAATGCAACCTGCATTCCCAGGCAAATGCCTAAGTAAGGTACGTTGTTTTCGCGGGCATAACGGGCGGCGGCGATTTTACCTTCGATACCGCGCTCACCAAAACCACCGGGTACCAGAATCGCGTCGAGGTCTTCTAACACCTGTTCGCCTTTAGATTCGATATCCTGAGAGTCGATATAGTGAATATTTACTGTCAGGCGATTTTTAAGCCCGGCGTGCTTGAGCGCTTCGTTTACCGATTTATAGGCATCAGGTAGTTCCACGTACTTACCTACCATGCCAATGTTGACTTCACCGACCGGGTTAGATTCGGCGTATAACACCTGTTCCCACTCGGTGAGATCAGCGG
Source organism: Alteromonas gilva (assembly GCF_028595265.1). Lineage (NCBI taxonomy): Bacteria > Pseudomonadati > Pseudomonadota > Gammaproteobacteria > Alteromonadales > Alteromonadaceae > Alteromonas > Alteromonas gilva. Next base: position 383,411 of record NZ_JAQQXP010000003.1, read on the forward strand.
CCGGGCAATCCAGTCGGAAGCGATCAACAACCAATTGATCAAGACTCTGTGCTTTGAGCGCGGCGGGAATACGGTAAATACTGTCGACGTCTTTTAATGAGATAACGGCTTTTTCAGCAACATTGGTAAACAGCGCAATTTTAGAGCGCTCTGAGGCGGGCATTGCGCCCACCGAGCGACACACTAAAATATCGGGTTGAATACCAATTGAGCGCAATTCTTTTACACTGTGCTGGGTTGGCTTGGTTTTAAGCTCGCCCGAAGCTGGCATGTAAGGCACCAGGGTGAGGTGCATAAACATCGCATGTTCGCGACCCACTTCAGTACCCAGCTGACGAATTGCTTCGATGAAAGGTTGTGATTCGATGTCACCCACTGTGCCACCGACTTCGACAATCGCCACGTCAAAGCCCTGCGCACCTTCGACCACGCGCCGTTTGATTTCGTTGGTGATATGCGGAATGACCTGGATAGTTGCGCCCAGATAGTCGCCACGGCGTTCGCGGCGCAATACCTCTTCATAAACCCGTCCGGTGGTAAAGTTATTGCGCTTGGTCATACGGGTGCGAATAAACCGCTCGTAATGACCCAGGTCGAGATCGGTTTCTGCACCATCATCAGTTACAAAAACCTCACCATGCTGAATAGGGCTCATGGTGCCCGGATCGACGTTGATATACGGATCCAGTTTGAGCATGGTCACAGTGAGACCGCGAGCTTCAAGGATGGCGGCAAGCGATGCAGCCGCTATGCCTTTACCAAGCGATGAAACCACACCACCGGTGACGAAAATATAGTTTGTCATGCGAAACCTAAGACGTTGGGTTGTTTATATGGGTAATAGGTTGTTTTTTAACAACACTGTAGACGGCGCAACAGTATACCCAATAAGGGGGCTGCACACAATTATATACGCTTACCAATTGAAACCAAATTTGAGGGTGAAATTTTTAGGGCAGTTTTTGTCGCGGGCCAGGCCGGGGTTTGGTGCGTTCTATCCGGTCCCGGTAACAAAATGCCAGGGCTACCTTGCGTTTGCCATTAACGCAGCCCCTGTTTATACAAGGTGGCTGCGCGGCGGGCCGTTTTGTCTTTAATTAATAACCAGCTTTACAACATCTTTTTCAGTTCATAGATGAAGGCCAGGGCCTGCTTGGGCGTCAGATCGTCCGGGTCCACCGCGGTTATCGCCTGTTCCAGCGCAGACGGGGCAGGTGCAAACAGGGTCGCTTGCGCTGGTTGGCTGGCCGAGCTGGTGCTTGTTGCATGCTGGCTTTCTGCATTGGAATGGCTTTCGAGGTTATGTAAACACTGCTTGGCCGCGGTAATTACCGCCTTGGGCACCCCCGCGAGCTGGGCTACCTGCAGGCCATAGCTTTTGCTCGCAGCGCCGCTTTCTACAGTGTGCATAAAGCGAATGGTATCATCGTGCTCTACCGCCCCAAGGTGCAGATTCTGAGCGCCACTTAATGACTCGGCAAGCTCGGTCAGTTCAAAATAATGGGTTGCGAATAAGGTGAATGCCTGTAACTGGTTAGCCAGATATTCGGCACAGGCCCAGGCCAGTGACAAGCCATCGTAGGTACTGGTACCGCGGCCAATCTCATCCATCAGCACCAGCGAGTGTGGTGTCGCGTTGTGCAAAATATTCGCCGTTTCGGTCATTTCTACCATAAACGTTGAACGGCCCGAGGCCAGATCGTCAGAGGCGCCAATACGGGTGAATATCTTGTCGACAGGGCCTATTTCGGCCTGCTCTGCGGGCACATAACTGCCAATATAGGCGAGCAATACGATCAGCGCCGTCTGGCGCATGAAGGTGGATTTACCGCCCATGTTGGGGCCGGTAATAATCATAGTGCGCTGCGACTGCGTCATGGTCAGCGGGTTAGGAATAAAGGGCTCACTCATCACGTATTCAACCACCGGGTGCCGGCCCTGCTGGTAGCTTACGCCCGGTTCCTCCACCAACGTTGGCGGATGATATTCAAGTGTTTCGGCCCGCTCTGCCAGGGTTACCATAACGTCGAGTTTGGCCAGCGCAGCCGCTGAGGCTATCAGGGCGTCAAGATGGGGAGCAACCAGCTCAAACAGTTCATCGTAGAGGCGTTTTTCCAGCGCCAGCGCGCGGCTTTGACTGGTGAGTACTTTGTCTTCGTGCTCTTTTAGTTCAGGCGTAATGTAGCGCTCGGTGTTTTTTAACGTTTGGCGGCGAATGTAGCTGGCCGGGACCAGTGCGCTGTTGGCACGGGAAACCTCAATAAAAAAGCCATGGACTTTGTTATAACCCACTTTGAGCGTGGCAATGCCGGTTTGCTCACGTTCCCGCAGTTCCATTTGTCGTAAAAACTCTGTTGCGCCGTCGGATAAGTCACGCAGTTCATCCAGTTCACTGCTATAGCCGGGTGCAATAACGCCGCCATCGCGGATGACGACTGGCGGGTTGTCGATAATCGCGCTATCAAGCAACGTGGCCAGGTCGGGAAATTCATTGATCAGCGTGCGCAATTGACTCAGCAACGGGGCGTTATACGCCTGCAAGGCGGACTGTAATGCCGGCAAACTGTTTAATGCATTGCGCAGGCGGGCAAAGTCGCGTGGCCGCGCAGAGCGCAGCGCCAGCCGGGCCATAATACGTTCAATATCACCAATGTATTTGAGCTGTGCAGTTAAGGCCGGATAATCGCCGGTAAGCAACTCTGCAATGGCGGTTTGGCGGTTGGTGAGTTCTTCGCGATCGGTTATCGGGGCGTGCAAAAAGCGTTGCAGCAAGCGACTGCCCATGGCGGTCGCGGTATTATCCAGTACGGCGAACAAGGTATGCTCGGTGCCACCTGACAGGTTATGGGTGAGTTCGAGGTTGCGTCGCGTGGCGGCGTCAAGCTGAACTTTGGTCGACTGTTGCTCCAGACTGATAGCTCTGATATGCGGTAACGCGGTGCGCTGGGTATCTTTAACATACTGCAGGATACAGCCAGCTGCTCCCACGCCCAGGGTCACATTAGCTAAGCCAAAACCACTTAATTCGCGGGTGCCAAACTGATCATTTAACTGTTGCTGAGCGGTCTGCTGATCAAACTCCCATTCAGGACGCCGACGCAAACCTTTTATGTGATCTATTTTTGTCAGCCATTCGAACCCTTCCGGATAAAGTAGTTCTGCCGGTCGCAGACGCTGTAACTCGGCGCTTAGCATGTCGGTGCCCTGAAACTCGCTGACTAAAAAGCGACCGCTGGTAATATCCAGCCAGGCGATGCCAAACTGCTCTTTATGACCAACTACAGCAGCCAGTACGTTATCCTGGCGTTCATCTAACAAGGCTTCGTCGGTCACGGTTCCCGGGGTAACAATACGCTGGACCTGACGCTCTACCGGCCCTTTGCTGGTGGCCGGATCGCCCACTTGCTCACAAATCGCTACTGACTCGCCCATTTTTACCAGCCGGGCAAGATAGCTGTCTACGGCATGGTAAGGCACACCGGCCATTGGAATAGGGTCACCGCCGGATTTGCCGCGGGCCGTCAACGAAATATCGAGTAACTCGGCCGCCCGTTTGGCATCATCATAAAACAACTCATAAAAGTCGCCCATGCGGTAAAACAGTAAAATATTGGGGTGCTGCGCCTTAATATTCAGATATTGGCGCATCATCGGAGTGTGTGATTCCAAGAATGCCTCAGCTTGCTGGTTGCTTGCGATTAGTGAACAGACCACGGCATAATACCGCTTTTATATACTGAATGTATTATTGCTATGAGTCAGCCATTTTCAACTGTTTCACACTCACAACTTGATTTAAATGGATTATCTGCACAGATTTTAGCCGTGGGTGATGCCTTGCGCGCTAAACAGTGGACGCTCACCACCGCTGAGTCCTGCACCGGCGGCGGGATTGCCTATGCACTGACATCTGTGGCCGGCAGTTCTGATTGGTTCAAACAAGGCTGGGTGACTTATGCGAATGAGGCAAAACAGCATTTGGTTAATGTAAGCAAAGATTCGTTAACCGCCTATGGCGCGGTGTCGGCTCAGGTGGTGACCGAAATGGCCATCGGTGCGGCGCATAATGCAGGTGCCCAGTGCGCGGTCGCGGTTAGCGGTGTGGCGGGCCCGGGCGGCGGTTCAGAGGCGAAACCGGTGGGCACCGTGTGGTTTGGCTTTACGATAAATGGCAACAGCGACGCACTGGTTAAGCAATTTGCCGGAGACAGGGCTGCAGTACGAAACCAATCAATAGAATTTGCTGTATCAACACTGCACCAGAGACTCGTTGCAGTTTAAAATGAGTGTGTTGAAATAGAGAAAAGATAAAATGCATATTGCACTGTATAACTATACAGTATAGTATGACGTCATTAATTCGCGTATCACAAGTTGATGTGCAGTGTAGCTGCCAACGTTTTTATGTAGTGATTACGCAGACAGTAAAAAATAACGAGGACACATCGGTGGACGACAATAAATCTAAAGCGTTAACAGCAGCAGTCGGTCAAATTGAAAAGCAATTTGGTAAAGGCGCTATTATGCGTTTGGGCGACAATAAAGCAATGGATATCGAGTCTATATCTACCGGTTCATTAACCATAGACATTGCGCTGGGTATAGGCGGATTGCCCTGTGGCCGGGTGGTGGAAATTTATGGTCCTGAGTCATCGGGTAAAACCACCCTTACTTTGCAGGTTATCGCTGAAGCACAAAAAGTGGGTAAAACCTGTGCCTTCGTTGATGCCGAACATGCCCTTGACCCGATTTACGCTGAGAAATTAGGCGTAAACATTGATGACTTGCTGGTGTCGCAACCTGATACCGGTGAGCAGGCACTTGAGATTTGCGACATGCTGGTGCGTTCTGGCGCTGTTGATGTGGTGATTGTTGACTCTGTTGCAGCGTTGACCCCCAAAGCTGAAATCGAAGGTGATATGGGCGATTCACACGTTGGTTTGCAAGCACGCTTAATGTCTCAGGCACTGCGTAAGTTAACGGCAAATATTAAACGCTCAAATACGCTTTGCATATTCATTAACCAAATCCGGATGAAGATTGGTGTAATGTTTGGTTCGCCAGAGACCACCACTGGCGGTAACGCCCTTAAGTTCTACTCATCTGTTCGATTAGATATTCGCCGTATTGGCGCAATCAAAGAGGGCGATGAGGTAGTCGGTAACGAAACCCGCGTTAAAGTAGTTAAAAATAAGGTGGCTCCGCCCTTTAAACAAGCTGAGTTCCAGATTATGTATGGTCAGGGAATTTGCAAAGAAGCTGAATTGATTGACCTGGGTGTTAAGCAGAAATTGGTGGATAAAGCCGGTGCGTGGTATAGCTACAACGGTGATCGAATTGGCCAGGGTAAAGCTAACGTCGTGAAGTTTTTACAAGAGAACACTGATATTGCAAAGGATATTGAGCAGAAGATCCGCGCAGAATTATTGTTAACCAAAAAAGTTAAGCCAGAGGACGTTGAATCAGAGGAAGTGCTTTAACGTTAGCTGCCACGGTTTCAACTATCCGTTGGAAACTCCCCCTATAAGCCTTCTTATAGTTTGCCCATCCTTTAGGATGGGCTTTTTTTTGGATAGCAAAAACGCTTTAACAGTTATACTTTATCGTCGATGCCGGGCATGGCATCGCGCCAACTCTGAGGCACCTTGCCCTGTAACAGATATGAATAAGCCAGCAGCTCTGCAATGACATAATAAAGCGATTCAGGGATAGACTGGCCCAAATCAAGGGTGGTTAAAAATTCACTGAGGTATGGATCCTCATGAATAAGAACACCGTTTTCTTTGGCGCTGGCAATAATCGCTTCAGCCAGATCGCCATAGCCTTTGGCAACAATCGTGGGCGCCTGGGATGGTTCGGCTTCATTATATTTAATACCAACAGCGCGTTTACTTTTCTTGCTCATGCCCGTGTTTCCAGCAGTTGGAAGGGTTTGCTTGCGAGTGTATCAGGGATTTTTCCGAGCTGTACTTTATGCTCTTGAACCTCAAGCCCAAGTTGCGAAAAGCGTTTTAACAAAAATGGCAAAGTGAGACCCACTTTTTCAAGCAATTGTTGGTTTGAGGTATAAATATCCAAAAAAATTTGCTCTGATTTAATTTTAACTTTTGACAGCAATTCTCCCTGTTCACCAATATTCAGCTTCATGGTTAAATTCCAGGTCGCGTTTTCATCTGCTTGCTCGTTATCCTCTTTTTTGTCTTTTTCCCGGCGGATGAGTAATTCTGATGACTGATGGTGTTGATGTAATGCCGGTAACACATAGAAAAATGAATCCTGACCTTGCAACGTTTGGTCTAAATTCGCGAGTTTTGCACTTTGGTGACCAGCAAGTAGCCCTTTAAGCTGTTTGAGTAAATTTTGCTGACTGTCCAGCTGAGCAAACTCCCGTATTTGACGACCACTAAGACTAGCGAGTAAACCGGGCCGGGGTGCGCCTGAAGAGCCGGCAGTATTTTTTGCGCGGCTTAACAGTTGTTCCAGATCAGCGTGCTGACTGAAATGTCGGCCGAGCAGTGATACTTGCAGCACCTGTAGCAACCCACTCATAAACGAATGACCCGCCGGCGGTGTGAGCAGGCTGCCCGGCGATTGCAGCCAAGCTGCTGACGTCATTAACTGCTTAATGGCTGCACTGACTTGCTGGGTATCGGCCACGGGTAATTTTGAAATGGTGCCGGCTTCACCGGTTAAATTGCTGGCGGTAAAGGCATTGTCTGCGGCGCCGGTGGCAGACTTACTGTGAAAATCGAGCTGTAACTGCGCGATCACCGCGTGTAGCGCTTTAGACGACGTCTCTGCGCCGGCGTTGATGGTGCCTTTTGTCACCGACGCCGCGGCCGCATTATTGACTGCAGGCGAGCCTTTGTCTGACTGGCAAGCGGCCTGATTTTTGGGAGACTCGCTGGGGGGCTTTATTGTGGCTGCGCTGGTATCACTGGCAGCGTTGCCTGTGTTAGCAATTTTTTGTAATGCACCGACTAAACTGGCGACATTAGGCGACTGTGAATGGGTGTTAACAACATTGAGTCGATTGGCTGTGCCAATGAATAATGAAAGGGCGGACTTTAATTCAGGTGATAACCCGGCAATTTTCAACTGAGCCAAACTTGCTGTTGCCTGTTCAGGTTTTAAAGTGGCGGCGTCGGCGGTCGTTTTTGCTACTGTTTTAGCTGCTAAGCCGTCCTGTAAGGTGACATTGTCGTTGGTCAATGTCTGTGCCGCTGAGCCCGCAGCTTTAGATTGGGAGTAATTGAGCTCGGTTCGGGGCAGTTTGTCACCGGATAATGCCTGTGAATTAAGTTGCTTAACCATTTGCTGATTGATATTTGGCAGCGCATTGAGTAATGATTTTGACGGTGCGGTATCAACTGCCATCACCTGAGCACGGCTGCCAGCGAGCAGTAAGGTGTCACCTTTTAACGTTACTGACATTGGCGTCATCTGGCTAAAGCGCTGTAACTGCCCAGCGGATTTGGCGGGTAAATGACCGTCAGCCCATTGGCTTAACGATTTTATATCAGCTGCAATCCCCTGGGCGAGAATGGCTTTCAGCGCAGCGTGAATTGCCGGCGATGAAGATGGCAGTTGGCCTTTCAACATTGTACCAGCCGCCGCAGAGGGAGCATTACCGGATGCACCGGGAGACGATTGCAGAGTAACTGCGGCTTGCCATTCTGCGCGGTTCGATGCAAGCGGGGTTAAGGTTAAAGTCGCCGTCGCAGGTAAGCTTAAGCTGGCAAGCAAGGCGGTGATACCTGCCTTAGTGGCTGAGGCCTGGGACACTGATGAGCCTTGCGATGTATTGGTCATGGCAATATCGATCATTTGTTTACCACTCCCATCCAGTGAACCAATACGAAGATGGACGGTATTATTATTGAAGCTCACGATCTCGGCGGGCAAAGAAAGCGGCGTTCGGTGGGCCTGGGCTAAAACAGTAACCAGCGATTGTATCTGAGTTTTGCTTAACGGTTGGCTAAGTGACTCCGGACTTAACTTAATCAGCGTTGGCAACACGTTGTTTAAAGTTGACTGAGACAACAGTGTTTTTAGTTCTACTGTGGTTTGCTGGCTAACCTGTACCGGTGTCGACAGCGGCAGTTTCATTAACAACAAACTGTCAGCCGATGAAGTCGTGACAGCCGGTGAGACCTGAACGGTTTGCCTTTGCGGCGTTTGCAACGCAGAGGTTTGCCGCGCAGTCTGGGCATTAGCAGTGACATTAGTCACTGGCTGCAATGGCATCGCTACGCGGTTAACGTCTAACTGCCTGGCCGGCGCCGCAGGCAGGTCACTCGCGCGAGGGCCGGAGGCGGTGTTGGATGAGGGTGGTGTGGGTTGTGAAGGTTGCATGCAGTTGTTATCGGCCATGGAGTCTGAGAGTTAAGTATAATGTGAATCTGAGCGGAATTTGAATTGGATCAGAAAAATGCCGATCACATTCACAGGTAAGATGCGTCGAGGCACAGTTATGGTAGAATGCGGCGATTTTAATTCGACATTGTTAACCAGTTCATTTTAACGGGATTTCTTGTGGCGGGACTCAAAGCCGACAATCTGACCTGCATAAAACGTGACAGGGTGCTTTTCAGCGGTCTTTCCTTGTCGCTGAAACCGGGTACGTTGTTACATTTGCGTGGCCCAAACGGCGCGGGGAAAACCAGTTTACTGCGTATTTTAAGTGGTTTGTCGACGCCGGAATCTGGTCAACTGTATTTTGACAATGCGTCTTTGCATGCTGGTTGGGAGCCGTTGCACCAGCAACTCATTTATATTGGTCACAAGGCCGGCGTCAATGGCGCACTCACGGCGCTGGAAAACCTCAGATTTTGGAGTGCCCAGCACCACAGCGACTTTGACACTGACCATTGTTTAACCGTACTGGCCAGACTCGGGTTGGTGGGCTTAGAAGATGTGCCGGTGAAAATGCTCTCGGCAGGTCAGCAACGTCGGGTAGCCCTGGCGCGTCTATGGTTAAAAAAGGCGATCTATTGGATTCTGGATGAGCCGTTCACCGCGCTGGACGCCGAGGGGATTAATATCCTCGAACAACACATGCAAAACCATGTGAGCAATGGTGGCGCCATTATTACCACGTCTCATCAACCCCTGTCGGATTCTGCGGGGCCGTTTACAGAGTTATATCTGGAATACAATATATGAGTGGTTTGTACGAAGGCATATTTAAACGGGATATGGCACTGGCTTTTCGGCAACGCTCGGAACTTGCACAACCATTAATGTTCTTAACCATGGTGATCACGCTTTTCCCGCTCGGCATTGGGCCTGGCCCGGCCACTCTGCAAAAAATTGGCCCCGGGGTTATTTGGATCGCCGCCATACTATCTTCATTGTTAGCGATGGAGCGTTTATTCCGGGATGATTTTTGGGACGGCTCACTGGAACAATATATGCTCAGTGGGCAGCCAATGTGGGCGGTAAGTGCGGTCAAGGTCGCCGCGCACTGGCTGGTGAGTTTTATACCCCTGGTGGTATTATCCCCGTTGCTTGCGTTGTTTTTAAATTTGACCGTCGATATGTATGTGGCATTAATGCTTTCCCTGTTACTGGGAACCCCCTTGTTATCTTTGGTCGGCGCGATAGCGGTGGGCTTAACGGTGGGATTGCAGCGTGGCGGTGTACTGTTAGCGTTGTTATTAATACCGGTGTTTATTCCGTTGCTGATTTTTGCCACGTCGGCAGTAGATTCTGCCGCACTGCAATTACCTTATCGGGCACAACTTGCTATGATTGGCGCCATGTTATTAGTTGCTACCGCAACCGCCCCCTTTGCTATTGCTTATGCACTTAAAGTGAGTCAAAACTAATGTGGAAGTGGTTACATCCCTACGCAAAACCTGAACGTGCTTATCAACTCTGCCAGAGACTGGAGCCTTACCTGTGGTGGCCGGGCATGCTGGCGTTGCTGGTTGGGTGTATCTGGGGATTAGCTTTTGCACCGCAGGATTATCAGCAGGGTGATTCCTTCCGGATTATCTATATTCATGTGCCCAGCGCTATTTTGTCGATGAGTACTTATGTGGTCATGGCGGTCGCCGCGCTGGTTGGAATTGTCTGGCAATGGCGCACGGCCTTTATGGCAATGATAGCCATGGCACCGGTCGGTGCGGTGGTCACCTTTATCGCGTTGTTTACCGGCGCTGCCTGGGGTAAACCCATGTGGGGAACCTGGTGGGTGTGGGATGCACGGTTAACCTCAGAATTGATTTTACTGTTTTTATACCTTGGCGTAATTGCCTTGTACGGCGCCTTTGAAGATAAACAGCAAGCGGGCAAAGCCGCGGGTGTTATGGCCATGGTCGGGGTGGTTAACATACCTGTTATCCATTATTCGGTTGAATGGTGGAACACGCTTCACCAGGGGGCCACAATCAGTAAATTTGATAAGCCCTCGATTGCACCAGAAATGTTGTGGCCATTATTGATCGCTTTGCTGGGATTGGCCTTATTTATTGCAGCAGTAAGTGTAATGCGTATGAAAAATGAAATCATTCGGCGGGAGTATCACCGGCCCTGGGTTAAAGATCTGGCTGGGTCGGTGGGAGACTGATATGCAATTTGAAAGTTGGCAAGCATTTTTTCATATGGGGGGCTATGCCCTGTATGTGTGGCTGTCTTTTGGGGTATCTGTTATTGCGATGGCCTGGATTGTTATCGATAGCCGTATGTCACATAAACAATTGCTCAAAAAAGCACGTCAGGAGCAGGCGCGTCAGGCGCGTATCGCCGCCGCACGTCGTAATCAAATGGCGAATCCTGAGACTCAACAGGTAGGAAAGTAGTATGAATCCGAGAAGACAACGACGGCTAGCCGCAGTAGCTGGTGCAGGGTTACTGATAGTCGGTGCCGTAACACTGATGCTGTTTGCGCTGAATGACAATATTGATTTGTTTTATACCCCTTCTGAAATCGTTGAGGGTAAAGATGGTGTTAAACCGTCGGTCGGGCAGCGCTTACGTATTGGTGGCATGGTAGTACCCGGTTCGGTTTCCAGAGACAGTGAATCGCTGCAAGTGAGCTTTACACTGGTAGATACGGGCCCCGCGGTAGAAGTGCGTTATGCCGGTATTTTGCCTGACTTGTTTCGCGAGGGGCAGGGTATTGTCGCAACAGGCATGTTGGTGGACGCGAACGTGATAGAAGCCGAGGAAGTGCTTGCCAAACACGACGAAGAGTATATGCCGCCTGAGTTGGCTGAAAAAATGAAAGGCATCAAGCATGTCAAGCCTAACGAAGGAAACAACCAGTCGTGATCCCCGAGATAGGTAATATTGCTGTTGCGTTGGCGTTAGTCGCGTCAATTTTACTGGCCGTGTACCCTCTGTGGGGGGCTTACCGTGGACATGGGCCAATGATTGCAACGGCCAGGCCGCTGGCCATGAGTATGTTTGTTTTTACTGCAATCGCCTTTGGCTGCTTGATTTACGCATTTGTTACTGACGACTTTACGCTTAATTATGTCGCCCAACATTCAAATAGTCGTTTACCGGTTCATTACAAAGTCACCGCTGTGTGGGGCGGGCATGAAGGCTCCTTTCTGCTATGGGTGCTGATGCTGTCACTCTGGACAGTCGCCGTGGCGTTATTTAGCCGTGGTATACCGCAAATTATGATTGCCCGGGTGTTGTCGGTACTGGGCATGGTGTCTGTTGGCTTTTATCTGTTTATTTTGTTGACCTCAAATCCCTTCGACAGCATGTTGCCGTATTTCCCTGTGGATGGCCGTGATTTAAATCCCTTGTTGCAGGATTTTGGCATGATTATTCATCCGCCAATGCTGTATATGGGCTATGTGGGATTTTCTGTCGCGTTCGCGTTTGCTGTCTCGGCGCTGCTTTCAGGCCAGCTGGATTCAACCTGGGCTCGTTGGTCACGACCTTGGGTTATTGCAGCCTGGAGCTTTTTGTCGGTGGGTATCGCGTTGGGCAGTTGGTGGGCTTATTACGAATTAGGCTGGGGCGGCTGGTGGTTTTGGGACCCGGTAGAAAATGCCTCATTTATGCCGTGGCTGGTGGGGACGGCCTTAATGCATTCTCTGGCCGTGACCGAAAAGCGTAAGGTGTTTAAATCCTGGACGGTATTACTGGCTATTGCGGCGTTTTCACTGAGTTTATTAGGAACATTTTTAGTCCGCTCTGGTGTGATTGTATCGGTTCATTCATTTGCCAGCGATCCGGCCCGCGGCTTGTTTATCCTCGCCATTCTGGTGATACTCACCGGTGTTAGCCTGGTGCTGTATGCGCTGCGCGCTCAGCAACTAAAGAGTCCCGGCCGCTATCAGTTACTTTCCCGCGAAGTCATGCTCATGGGTAATAACGTGTTCCTGTGTGCGGCGACGCTGGTGGTGTTGCTTGGCACCTTACTCCCCCTGGTGCATAAGGAGTTGGGCTTAGGCTCTATCTCAATTGGAGCGCCTTTCTTCAATCAAATGTTTACCTGGTTGATTGTGCCTTTTGTGTTATGCATGGGGATTGGTCCGCTCATCCGCTGGAAGAATCAGCCTGCCAGACAAGTGCAAAAAACGCTGTTGTTGGCGTTTGGCCTGAGTGTCAGCGCCGGCATACTGATTAACTACAGCTACGATGCGCCTGCTTATATGGCGGCTTTAGGACTGGTATTAAGTGGCTGGGTACTGATCACGACAACTCTTGAAGTCTTGCAGCGGGTTGCTTCAATGGATGACAGTTTGTCGGTGACTGAGCGTTTGCGCCGTCTTACGCCGAGTCATTGGGGAATGATTTTAGGTCATCTTGGTTTTGCTGTAACCCTGATTGGCATCACCCTGGTGAGTAACTACGATGTGGAGCGCGACGTACGAATGAAACCGGGCCAATCGGTCACGTTATCTGGCTATGAGTTTGCATTCCGCGGTATTGAGCAGCGCAACGGGCCAAATTACACGGCAGACGTGGGCATCTTTGACGTGTATGAGTCCGGTGAGAAGCTTGTTCATCTGGAGCCCGAAAAACGTCTGTATCAGGTGCAGCGCATGCCCATGACAGAAGCCGGCATCCACACCACCTTACTGCGCGATCTGTTTATTGCCCTGGGCGAGCCACTCGACGACGGTGCCTGGGCAGTTCGTGTCTATATAAAACCTTTTGTTATCTGGATTTGGGCCGGCGCGGTGATCATGGCGCTAGGTGGCGTTTGCTCTATAACCGATAAACGCTACCGAATGGCTAAAGTCGCCAAAGCCGGCCGGTTCGGGCAACGACCAGCGACCACGGAGGCGCGGTTATGAAACGATTCATGATTTTCGGTATCCCGTTAATTGTCTTTTTACTGTTAGTGGTATTTTTATTCAGCGGTTTGTTTTCTGATCCCCGCGCGCTCGATTCGCAGGTGGAAGGCAAGCCCGTGCCAGCGTTTCAATTGCCCGACTTAATGGCGCCTGAGGTAACCTATACTCCGGATGTATTCAAAGGGCAGGTGACCTTGCTCAATGTGTGGGGAGTGTGGTGCGTCACTTGTGCCGTTGAATTACCTTATCTGACTGAACTGGTCGAGCAACACAATGTGAATATCGTTGGCTTATATTTTGATCAGGATCTGGATCCTGAGTTTGGTACCAAAACGGTACAACGGGTGCAACAAGAGGTGCGTGAGATTACCGACCGGTTTGGTAATCCCTATCAGTTTCATATTTTTGATGTGTACCGTGACACCGCCTTGGATTTAGGCGTGACGGGCGCGCCTGAACATTTCTTAATTGACCATAACGGCATTATTCGGATGCATCATATTGGCGATATTAACGAGCGTGTGTGGGCAAATAAAATCGGGCCGCTGTATGGCCAATTAACCGATGAACTGGCCAAATCGCGGAGCGCTGAATGAGAATACTGTTAATTACGGTCTTATTGATAGTTGCCGGCAGTGCTGTTGCTACCGAAGATAGTTACGAATTTGACACGCCGCAGCAACGACAGTCATTTTTATCGCTCACAGCAGAGCTGCGCTGTCCGATGTGTCAGAATCAAAATATCGCCGATTCTGATGCTATGATTGCGCATGACATGCGACGCAAAGTGTATAACCTGATCAAGCAAGGTAAAACTAACGATGAGGTTATTGCGTACATGAAATCCCGCTACGGAGATTTTATTCATTATCAGCCGCCGGTTACGCCGGTCACGGTTTGGTTATGGCTGACGCCTTTGCTGTTTGCTGCGCTTGCCATTGCAGTGGTTATTTGGCGTCGTAAATCGACGCCGCCACAAGACATGGCAACGAAGCTGGCGGCAGCAGAAAAAATGCTGGAGCAAAATAAATAATGACCTGGATGTTTTTTGCGACAGTTTTTGTATTGGTGGTCTTACTGTTTTTAGCCGTTGTGTTGCCATGGCTTCGCGCCCGTGGACCACAGGAGAACCTGACACAAGCCAATATCGCGGTGGTAAAACAACGCCTGACAGAGCTACAACGGGAAGTTGAAGAAGGCATACTCAGCGAGCAGGATATGCGCCAGGCCAGTGATGAAATCAAAATATCACTGGTTGAAGAGCAATATGCCCAGGTTGATCAGCAAAGCCCTGCAACCCTGGCACTTTGTATTGGTGCCGCGCTGGCTTTAGCGGTAGGTGGCTGGGCCTATTACCAGGCAAGTAACCTGACAAGATTGAGTGATGCTCAGGCGGCGCTGAATGCATTGCCGCAACTGAGTGCCAAACTTGCTGAGGGGGCAGGAGAAAACTTCACCTCAGAGGATTTTCAGCAGTTGACCCTGGCGATACGTAAACGATTACAAAATGACCCGGATGATGGCCAGGGCTGGATGTATCTGGGTCGCGTCTGGATGGCGCTGGGGCAAACGCAGGAGGCCTACAGTGCACTTGAAAAGGCTCTGCACTATGCGCCAGACGACGCTGACGTGCGCATGACCTACGCCCGGGCGCTAATGGGCAGCGATGACAAAGAGCAACTGCAAAATGCGCAGCGTTTGCTTAGCCGCTTAGTGACCGAACAACCGGACAATAATAATCTGACATTAATGTTGGCGGTTGTTGCAGGCAGACTGGGTGACCAGGCGCAGCTGGCCAGCAACCTGGCCCGTCTTGAGGGTAAGTTGCCAGCCGATAATCCGCTTAGTATACAGCTAAGGGAGCGCCTGGCGGCCTTGCAGGGCGATGCAACTACCGCAGCAGCAGACAGCGCCGAGCCGTTAACCGGGTTTACGCTGACCATCTCGGTAGATGAAACACTGGCTGCCAGTGTCCCTGAAGATGCGTTTTTATTTGTGTTTGCACAGGATGCCAACGGCGATAATAAAATGCCGGCGGCTGTGGTGCGGATGCCGTTAAAAGAGATGCCATTAACAGTGACCTTAAGCAATGAAAATGCGATGACGCCAACTTATTCGTTGAATCAGCTTTCAGCGGTACGGATTGTGGCAAGAGTCTCGGCGGATCAGCAGGCACCGGCGCAAACAGGTGATTTGGAAGGGGTAATCAATGCGCCGGTAGTGACCGGGCAACTGAGTGAATTAGAGATTGTGATTAACAAGGAATTGATGTGACGATATTTACCCGCCGTTTGGCGTTTGTTATTTTTTCTATTGGTTTGTCAGTGCTGACAGGCTGCGCCAGCAACTCTGCCAAAGAGCAGGCCAGTGCCAACGACGCTGCTCAGCAAACCGGTTATTCGGATCCGCGCGATCCATTAGAGCCAGTCAACCGATTGGTATGGGATTTTAACTGGGAAGTACTGGATAAGTTATTACTCAGGCCGGTGACTAAAGCCTACGTTACTGTGGTGCCTGGCTTTGCCAGAACGGGGTTGTCTAATGCGGTAGAAAACTTAGCGGAGCCGAGCTATGTGGTCAATAACCTGTTGCAGGGTAAAATTGGCCCGTCGTTTGATAGCTTTACCCGCTTTGCAATTAATTCTACTGTTGGCGTGGTTGGGCTTTTTGATGTCGCCGGGGCTATGGGTTTGCAACGACAGGAAGAAGAGTTTGGCGAAGTGTTGGGTAAGTGGGGCGTAGGTACCGGCCCCTTTTTAATGCTGCCGGCCCGTGGTCCCAACGATCCGCGAACCTTTACCGGTGACGTTGTCGATAATCTGTATTTTCCGATGACATTGATGACAGGTAACCTGAACGTGCTGCGTTTTACGGTGGGTGCACTGGAAAGCCGGGCGCAGCTACTGGGTCAGGAAGGTCAGATCGAAAATGCGGTAGATGACTATCAGCAGGTTAAAAATATTTACTTTCAAAACCTCGAGTTCAGGGTAACTGACGGTAAAAACCTTGATAGTCAGCCCGATGAAAAAGAATCCGAAGACTTCGAAGAGTTTGATTCAATGTTTGATGATATTGATTTGGACGCTGAAACCAGCGACGGTAATTAAACCGTCCATGAAGCAAAAAAGGTCAGGCAATCATCCCTGACCTTTTTTGTTGGCTAAGAGGTGTAGCCCTGGGGATTGTTCGATTGCCAGTGCCAGGCGTCGCGGCACATATCTTCTAAGCTTTTCTGGGCATTCCAGTTAAGCTCGGTGGCCGCCTTGGTAGGGTCGGCATAGCATGCCGCGATATCGCCAGAGCGGCGTGGCGCAATTTTGTAGCTAATGGGTTTGCCGCAGGCTTTTTCAAAGGCGTTAATCATTTCAAGCACCGAATAGCCCTGACCAGTCCCCAGGTTATAAACATCCAGCCCCATGCTCAGCGACAAGCGCTCAATGGCTTTTATATGACCATCGGCAAGATCTTCGACATGAATATAATCGCGCACGCCGGTTCCGTCAGCGGTGTCATAATCATCACCAAATACTGCCAGTTGTTCGAGTTTGCCGGAAGCAACCTGAGAGATATATGGCATTAGGTTATTGGGAATACCGTTGGGATCTTCACCTATTTGCCCTGACGGATGAGCGCCGACGGGGTTAAAGTATCGAAGTATTACGATGTTCCAGTTTTCATCAGAGCTGTGCAGATCTGTCAGTACGTTTTCGACCATCAATTTAGACATGCCGTAAGGATTAGTGGGATGGCCGGTAGACATATTTTCGCGCAGCGGCAAGGATACCGGATCACCATAGACAGTGGCCGAAGAGCTGAAAACGATATTTTTAACCCCATGCTGCGCCATTACCTGACACAGGTTTATTGACCCATACACGTTGTTCTCATAATAATTCAACGGTTTTTGTACTGATTCTCCAACCGCTTTCAGACCAGCGAAATGAATAACCGCATCGATAGAATGCTGTGCAAATACACTATTGAGTTGCGTGTCATTACGAATGTCACCTTCTACAAAAGTGACTGACTTGCCGGTGAGGGCCGATACTCTGCGTAATGACTCTTCCGATGCATTACAGAGATTGTCAAACACGATGACCTGATAGTTGGCCTCGAGCAGTTGTAAGACAGTGTGACTGCCAATGTAGCCGGCACCACCGGTGACTAAAATTGTTTTCATTCATGTTCCTTGTCATCTTTAGGGGCTAAATATTTTGCACTGAGTGAATATTGTACCGGCTTGACGAGCAGTGGGTACAGCAGAAATACCAGCAATGCCCACAGCAACGCGGTCCAGTCATTGGCCGTGCGAAGCAGTAACGCGAATGCCGGTACAATAACAACAAGTTTAAGAATATTCAGTAAGGTTTTTTCTGGCACGGAGAGCTTTTTGGCAGCACGCTCAAGGCGCTGCATTCTCTGCGCGAGGGGTAACCCTTCAAGCTCAGGGATGTTGCGAGTCGAAAAATAGAATTTCATAAAGTGCTCTTAAAAAAAACCGCCGGCAAATGACTTTACGGCGGTTATTGTATGGCAATCTACCAGTGCTTAAAACACACTAATACTGACTCTCTATGCCTTATCCTCAATACCTGCTTTTTCCCAGAATCGGGATTTCACACTTAACAGACCAATTACAATGGCAATCGCGATGCAAAATAGCGCGATTTGAAGGTAAAGGTTAGGCATTTCCTGCAAGTTTTCAGGGTCAAAGTTGCCGGAAAGCAGACCTGAAATGACGTTACCAATAGAGTAGGTCAGTACAAATACGCCCATCATCTGGCCGGCAAAACGCTTCGGCGATAGTTTACTTACTGCACTGAGTGCCACAGGGCTGAGGCAAAGTTCACCCACAGTGTGAAGGAAGTACGTTGTTACCAGCCACATCGGTGCAACCTTAAGGCCTTGTGCAGCGTATTGAGAGGCCAGGAACATCACCAGGAAGCCTGATGCCATAATAACAATACCAATGGCACACTTGATGGTATAGGACGGATCAATCATACGTTTGGCAAGGTTGATCCAGAGTGCAGCAAAAAACGGAGAAAGAATAATAATAAACAGTGAGTTAGACAGTTGAAACCACACTGTCGGTATTGCATCCATACCAAACCATGATGTCAGCAGCGAACCACTTTCCAGCACACGGTCGGTATAATTCTGTGCAAAGAGATTGAGTGATGAGCCTGCTTGCTCAAAACCAGACCAGAAGCATGCAGAAGCTACACAAACTAAAAACAGTGCCCACATACGCTGCTTTTCATTGTCGCTCAATTCACCTTTAAAGTAGATAAGGCCGAAATAGACAAAGAAAATAATGGTGAAGATAATTGCCACTTTTTGTGCAAGGGCCACAGGCTCGATAACGATAGTGCCCATGTGAGCCAAAATGGTAACCATGATTGCCGCTGCGACAACAGCCAATACGCCTGTCCAGGCGCGCTGTTTGGCAGCGCCCACATAGGGGTTTGCTGGCGCAACGGACTCTTCAGATAGCGAGTGGTTGCTAAAGTAATATTGAATAAGGCCAAGCGCCATACCCACAGCCGCGGCGCCAAATGCATAATGCCAGCCCCAGCTTTCCTGTAGGTAACCTGTTACCAGGTAAGCAATCAAAGAGCCGATGTTAATGCCCATATAATACAGCGCATAGCCACTGTCTCGTCGGCTGTCACGGTCACTGTACTGCTGGCCGACCATTGCGGAAATATTTGGTTTAAGTAGTCCGGTACCCGTTGCCACAAGAATCAAACCCACAAAGAATAAACTTTGCAAATCGATAGCAAGCACTACGTGCCCGGCAAAGATGATGATACCGCCGTACCAGACGGCTTTTTTACCACCAATCAGGCGATCAGCCAGCCACCCTCCGGGCAGGCCAAGGAAATACACCGCGCCGGTGTATAGGCCGTAAATTGCCCCTGCCGTGGCTACTGTCAGGCCAAGGCCTTGAGTCTGCAGGCTGGCTGTCATAAAAAGTACTAGCAGGGCACGCATGCCGTAATAACTCATGCGCTCCCACATTTCGGTAAAAAACAAGGTCTGTAGACCCTTTGGATGGCCAAAGAAGCTGGTGTCGTTAGATATTTTTGTTGTCACAACAGAGTTCCATATAGTTTTTATTTGAATGTTTTATGTCGATGCTGGGTTTACCGGTTGCGATAAATACATCGAATGCTTTGTTTATACTAGAGGATGATACCAGACACAAGCCACCTGTGATGATGGCCGTGTATGACATCCCGGGTCAGTATCAAAGCTCTTTTATGGTTGCCACGACGATACGTCCTGCTATAAGCACCATCGTTAATAAGACGCCCAATAAAACAAGGTTATAGAGTGTTTTAGGATATTTTGCGTCATCAGGTAGCCGCGGAGACTCAATAGTCACCAAATGCAGAATTTGTTGATAGGTTTCCACCCGGGCGTTTTCGAGTGTCATTAATGAGGCAGAATAAGCCTGCAGCGATAGCTCCATCTGAACCTTAAGGTTAGAATATTGCGCCATCAACTGGTTGATTGAGCGATTGTTACCATCGGCATGGACGTCATTGATTTTATTTTTCTGGCTGGCTATTTGTTCCTTGATAGCGCGTATTTGGCGTTTTAGCGATATCACCTGTGAGGCGGACTCGGACATGATACTTGACATGGTATTGAGCTCAGCTTCTTTTTGCGCGAGGGTCGCTTCTAAAGAAAACGCAATTTGCTGAAACGCGGCGCCTTCTGCATTTGGGTCGAGTACATTGTATTTTGACTGAAAATCTAACAGAGCAAGCTTACTGTCCTGAAGCTTTTGCTGAACAATATCGTGTTCTCTTTGCGCAAACGATAAACGCGATTTTGCCAAATCATTACTGATCTCATTGATAAACCATTCCGCGCGGTTAACAATGGTCTGGTTAATGAGTTGCGCATAGCTTGCTTCAAAGGCCCGTGCAGACAACTCTATAATGCCTGACGCCGAATCAATAACGACCTGGGTATTATCCTGATAGAATTCAAGGAAGTCCTCGTCGCTATGATTTTCCGGTAAGCGGCTAAATACATCACCCACATCTGACATGTAGTGTTCCCGAAGGGCGATGGTCTGGTCCAGGTAATGCAGCATATCCGCTGAACGGATAAACGATACCACTAACTGGCTGTCATTTGATGAGGAAACTCCGGTGACACCTGACATAAGCATTGATGAGGGGTCAAAATTATTGGCGCTATCAGACGACTTAACCACCAACTGACTGACACTCTCGTATTTTGGGGCCGCCAAAAGCATTAAGTACATTGCATAAAGCAACCATGGAATAACGATAAGAAGCGCCGGCCGTCTGGCCACCTGGCTGGAAACTTTGTTTATTACATTATTATTCATTAAGTTCTTCATTCCATATAAACGCTGATAGCTTCTTCAAGATCACTGTAAAATTGTAACTGACCGTCTTTGAGTAATATCGCCGAGGTACAAAACTCTCTGATTTGGTCCATTTCGTGACTGACCATGATCAAACCTGCTTGTTTGGCTTTTACTTCCAGGGTCTCACGTGCTTTGCGACGAAACTTAGGATCGCCCACCGACGTTGCCTCGTCTATCAGGTAGATATCAAAGTTAATGTTTACGCAGCAGGCAAAGACTAACCTGGCCCGCATACCCGAGGAATAAGTTCTCACCGGTAAATCGAAGCGTTCACCAATCTCAGCAAAATCTTGTACCGCTTCTTCGTATGAATTTAAATTTGCGACATTATTAATGCGTCCAATAAAGCGCGTGTTTTCTCTGCCTGTCATGAGCGGATGAATACCAGTGGCGAGGGCGACTGGCCAGGACATCGACTTATTGGTATAGACATAACCTTTGTCGGGATATTCACTTTTAGCCAGCATTCTAAACAGGGTTGATTTACCAGAACCATTTTTGCCTAAAATGGCGACATTGTCTTCAGTTGGGAAATCAAAGTTTATGTTTTTAAATATAAACTGTCTGCCTATTTTACTAGGGTATGACTTGGTCAGATTGATTAGCCGTATGGTCATCGTGAAAGCAAGCCTTTCCAGGTAATGTGGTATAGCGATACAGCAAAGAACGTCACAACCAGTGTAAATTCTAATGGATAAGCAAAGGATATGCCTTCATCGCCATAAGACTCATAGCACGCATACCTCGCTAGCTCAATGATATGCACCAGCGGGTTCCACGTAAACCAGTGCCAGTATTCTTTCGGGATATCCTGCAGACTAAAAAACACGCAGGAAATAAAAAATAATGGGCGGGTAAATATATTGATGACCTTTTTGACTTCCGGGTGATAGGTCATGGCGATGCCAAATAAACAGCTCATGCTAAACGTCATTAGCCACAGCAAATGAAAAAGCGTTAGTAACAACAGCGCGTCATGCACTTCAAAGGTTAAATCGAGCAGGTACAGCGCAACTATCGACAGCACTACAACAATGGCTTTGATTGCATATTCAATAAAGACACTAACCAGTAGGCCAGCGATAGGCTGCACCTGACGAAATGCATACAGGGGTTTATTCTTGGTAAACGCGTTCGCCACTTTATTTAACGGCGTAATAAATGACTGAATGGTTATCATGCCTACCATCATAAAAATCATGATGGGCACACCGTGGACATCGCTGCTACTGATTACACTTCGAATGTAGGCCAGGCCAAAAACCAATAGAAAGGGTTCAACAAACGCCCACGCCAAGCCTAACTTGTCATTAAACTGAGATTGGAGTTCCCGCAGAAAGAGGGCAAAACAAACGGTTCGCCACACTTTCAGCTGCTCTGTGAATGAAATTTTGAGCGGCGCAGACATTATCTTTAGTTTATCGCTACGTTAGCAGCAACCGCAATCTGATAGATGATTTGCGTGATGTCTTTTACAGCCTGCAGGGTTTTCGCATCAATTTGAGGTAACACAATGACCTGGTCGCCGGCTGCGATATCCGAGTCGTCAGAGGCATCATAAAAGTCGACCATGCCATTTGCGCGGATTACCAATATCCGCTCATCGTTGGCGCGTTCACTAAAGCCTCCAGCCCAGGCCACATAATCCGTGATTTTTGCATCAGGATTGAACACCACTGACTGGGGCATTAACACTTCACCACCTACATGCACCAGATCGGTTTTGGCCGGAATAACAATAGTATCGTTCTCTTCAAGCAGAATATTTGCCACACTGCTTTTGTCGGCAATAATGACCTTGCCTAAGGGTTTAATCTGACGGGCCCGCGCCACAAAGTCAGACACCAACTGCGCTTCCTGTACCCGTATTGAGCCTTCACCTGTAGAACGCACCGGCGCCGTGTAAACGCTTCGCTCTAACCTGTCGAGTGCCTGGTCGATAATCATCTGTTGCTGTTCTGCGACACTTTCACGTAAAATATACACGCTTTTAAAATTGGCCAGGGCCGGATCGACCTCGATATTACTGAGTACCTGGTGCAGCCGTGCGCCTTTGCTCACCATGACTCTGGAGGCACCGCGAAAACTGCCGGTAATATTGATTGGGTACACCTGCTGCTCATGGTCATTTTTAAATTCCACATGATCGCCGGATTTCAGGACAAAATTGCCAAAATTATTCAGTGAAGTGTAACGGGCAAAGTGGGCGCCGTCGCGCAGCCCACTAATGGAAACGTGACTTATAAAATCACCGGGGCGCGCATAATCTACCAATGCATTACCGCTTAAATCCTCAGGCATGAGCTCAAACGTAAAACTATTACGGGCGCCTTCGCTTACTGTGATCGTGGGACCAATCGGATGGATCAAAAGCACATCTCTGTCCTGGAATGACACCGTCGGAATTTCGCCATTGGTTATAAAATCGTATAAATCAAACGATTCGATTACCTTGCCATTGCGTATTAAGTCAATCTGGCGAAAACTGCCGCGCAGAAAATCTATGCCTCCAGCGCGTTTAAGAAAATACAGCGGGCTGTCGGTCGCTTGCCCTGCATATTGTCCCGGTCTTAGCACCGGCCCGGAAACATAGACCGATACTGGCGTGGCGGTTAACAGGTTAACGTAAACATTGACGTCGTTGGTATACACCTGCTTAATTGTTTGGGTAACCACCTGGTTAACATTGCTTGCTGGAACATTGAGTAGGTTTATCGGCCCGAGCTTGGGGATAAATATATTGCCCTGGCTGTCCACAGTGGCCACATCAGAATAGTCAACGGCTCCCCACATCCATATTGAGATCTGATCGCCCGGTGCCACCAGGTAGTTTTCGTTGATTGCATTGGCGCGTTCTGATTCAAAGCCGCCAACGAACAAGTTTGCTGCAAACGGCGGGTTGTCCATTGTTTCCTGTAACGGGAATACCATTTCCATGGTTGGCTCTCCGGGCAACACCAAGCCGTTTCTGGGCTTGTTAGTGTATTGTCCGTTGGATGGCCGGGTGCCGGTTTGACTAGTCCCTGATAAACCCGGTATAGGAGACAGCTGCATGGGTTGATTACCGGTCATGCCCTGCGCATTTGCAGCATTATTATTTGCTCCCCGCTGCTGCAGCTGTTGTTGGGCTTGTTGAATTTGCTCAGCGGTTTGGGCAGAGGCAATTGTGATCATGGCGAACTGTAAAACGACGGCAAACCATAAAAAAATGCGCATATTATTCTTTAGCCTTTATTTATTATTGAACGCGGGAGGATACTAAAGCAGGGTAGAGCAGCCAGTACGAGTCGTAATGGCATACAGGACGGACCTCCTGAGCGCCAGACAGGTTGGACCTGGCTAAGCGGTGACATTTGGCACCCATTGCTGACATATAACTAGCCGACACCTGATACTCTTTTCCATCAATAACTAACGGCTTATTGCTGACTACATTGAGTTCCGGTATGGCCATTGCATAGTTTGAATTGGCGGATGCCGTTTTTTGCTCGTTAAATTGTCCGGTAACACTGGTATAGCTCTGATTAACTAGCGGCAGATTAGACTTGACGTTTTGCGGTTGTGACACGCACCCAAGCAAACTCAACACAGTAGTTAACAATGCGAAGCTTGAAATTACTTTTCTCATTGTTCAACGAAATACGTCCATTTATGATGGCAATTAGCATAACATAACCGAAAAAAAAGGCATGCACAGATTTATCAGGCTAAGACTGAAAGGTTAAAAAGTGAAGTTTTAGCGTAAATAGTAGCCGAATGAATTTAATTTGATGGTTGGGGCTAGTCAGTAGTGCAGATGTTTATTATCATTAGTAAGAATTTAGCTATCTCTCCACAAAACTTAGCATAGCTGTCATGATTAATCGTAACTATAAAAATAATATTAATGGAGTCAGTAATTTAATGGATGGTCCGTTTTACAGCGTAGGCACCAGTGCACCAGTAGGCGCCTTCTGTGGAGATAAATAAGGCATGATGAGTTATCTTCAGTTAGTTCCGTTGTTAACGGCGTTTGTTGTTGCGCTCGTTTTACTGGTTGTTATGACTCCCCTTGCACACCAGTTTGGACTGGTTGATCAGCCCTCCTATCGTAAGCGTCACAATGGCCTGGTCCCTCTGACCGGCGGCGTAGCGATATTTGTAGCGGTTTTAGTTGCCAGTGTTCTCACTGACGTGTGGATGAAAAACAACCCGCTGTTTTTTACTGCTTCTTCTTTTATTGTGCTGCTAGGTATGCTGGACGATCGGTTTGATCTCAGTGCTAAAGGGCGTCTGGTATGTCAGTTCGGCGTAGCGTCAATCATGGCGTGGAGCGCACAAAACTATATTACATCACTGGGTGATATTTTTGGTTTTGGTTCGGTGTATCTCGGTCTGGCAGGCTATTTTTTCACGCTCATATGCGTTGTAGGGGTTATCAACGCGATTAATATGATTGATGGCATTGATGGTTTAGCCGGTGGTATGAGTCTTGTGGTATTAGTTAGCGTAGTGAGTTTGCTATTGCTGTCTGGCAATGGGGCAGCCATCATGGAACCACTGGTTATCATAGCGGCAATTGTCCCGTTTCTGGCGTTTAATCTCAGTCTGAAAGGATTTAAAGGCAACAAGATCTTCATGGGTGACGCAGGCAGCATGTTTGTCGGCTTAACGATAGTCTGGTTGCTGGTTGATCATACCCAGGGTGAAAACGCGTCGTTGCGACCCATCACGGGTGTCTGGTTGATAGGTCTGCCGTTAATGGATATGGCGGCGATTATGTTTCGCCGTGCCTGCAAAGGTCAGTCTGTATTGCGGCCTGATACCAAGCATCTGCATAATATCTTTATGCGAGCCGGTTTTAGTCCTCGACGCTCATTGGTAGCAATCTTGTTAATGGGCGCTGCTTACTGCGTAATTGGTATTTTAGGGGAAGTGTACAAAGTACCTGATTATATTATGTTCTGGGGGTTCATGGCATTACTCGTTGTGTACAGTACAGCAATCATGAATATATGGAAAATCATTCGTTTCGTGCGTGATACCAAACGAACGTTATTTCAGAACTAAATAAGCAACAAAGATGCAATTTTATTTTAGAATCCGTTACACTGCGGCACATTCTAGCTAAGCGGATGTTCTTTTGACGCCAAATTTTTCAATTAAGCATAGCCGCTATATCGTGCATGAAGTACCCGCTATCGTAGCGATGGCTGTCTACGGTCAGGACCGTGAAGAATGGGTCGCACAAGCAATAAGTAGTATCCGGCAACAGACCTACACTGATTTTTTGTATGTAATCGTTATTGACGGCGAAATTCCCCAGTCGATGTATGATTTGATCATGCAGCACGGCGCCGATGATGAGAGGCTCGTTATTGTCCAGGGAACGGTTAATCGTGGGTTGTCTTCGTGCATGAACTTCGCCATCGATTGGTCTTTGTCCTTAAAACCACAGTATTTTTTTCGCATGGATGCGGATGATGTCTCTGAAGTTAACCGACTCGAAAAACAAATTAATTACCTGGATAAGCATTTACATGTGTCAATTCTGGGCACCGGGTTGGTTGAAATTAATGAGCAAAACCAGAAAGTCGGGGCGCGGGTAATGCCGCAGACCAATCGTCAGATCAAACGTCTGTTGCCTCGCCGTTGTACCATTAATCACCCAACTGTTTGCATTCGTTACAATGTATTCACCGATGGCTACCGCTATAACGATTCGTTGCGTAACACGCAGGATTATTTTTTGTGGATCGAACTGGCGTCAAAAGGGTATATCTTTTGTAATCTCAAAGATAAGTTACTCAGATTTCGCCGGGTAAACGATTTTTATAAGCGCCGCGGACTGATCAAATCGTTAAATGAATTTCGCGCCAGAATTCGCGCTATGTGTGAACTGAGACGCCTTACCCCTTACAATTTGTTTTATGCGTGTTTTGTACTGGGATTGCGTATGATGCCTTCAGGTATTATAAAGATGGCGTATAAGCTCGATCGCCACATACTGGAAAAAATTGTCAAACATTGAATTTTGCAGCCATAATTACGCTGTTTCATCCGGAACAGAGCCCCCTTCTTAATAATATCGACCTGCTTTGCCAGGCCGGATGGACAGTGGTTATCGTCGATAATTCCCCTGATTCACATCAGCATTGGTTTAGCGCCAACATCCATTATCTGCAGTTTGCCGACAATGCAGGCATTGCTGCGGCTCAAAACAGTGGTTTAAAGCTGGCGCAACAATTGCAAAGTGACTTTGCGATGCTGCTGGATCAGGACAGCGAATTAAATGAAAGCTTCATAGCTGCGCTGATGATGCGAACACAAAAAGCTTGCAGACAATTTAATCAACTTGCCGCTTATGGTCCGACAATTGTCAGTCAGTTTGATCACCGGGCAGTGAAAGCCGGGTTTCAAAAACCCATAAAAAGCGATGACGGCTTTTTGATTTGCCGGCAAATTATTGCTTCGGGCATGACTATCCCGCTATCGGTAATAAATGATATTGGCCTGATGGAAGAAGGGCTATTTATTGATGGTGTTGATCACGAATGGTGTTGGCGGGCACAACAAAAAGGCTATGTTGTAGTATGCGACAGCGAGACTTCGCTCTTGCACCGCCAGGGAGAGGAGCGCAAGCGATTGCTGGGCATTACATTTAAGATAGGCCAGCCGCTGCGCCTGTACTACCAGTATCGAAATATTTTGGTGTTGTTAAGACGTGCTTATGTGCCGCTTTACTGGAAAGCGCGAAATTTAATTGCGTTACCGGTTCGTTGGCTGGTGAATCGCTTTTTTGTGGCGGATTCAACGCTGCGGGGACGCTATATCAGTGCCGGTATAAAGGATGGCTTACGTGCCCGCACCGGGCGCTACAAAACTGATAAATGATTTGTATTGAGCCCGGTGCGTCATGATGCTTTAATAAATAGATTTTAAACTACAAAAACCTGTGCGCATTGCAGGAAGTGCTTAGTCATAGAGGGAAGTAAATAATGAAGGTAACAGTCTTCGGAATTGGTTATGTAGGCTTGGTGCAGGCTGCCGTTTTGGCAGAAGTTGGCCACGAAGTTGTTTGTGTGGATGTTGATCAAGCTAAAGTAGATAACCTGAAAAACGGCATTATTCCGATTTACGAGCCAGGCTTAACACCGCTGGTAACCAGCAATTATGAAGGCGGTCGGGTCGATTTCACCACCGATGCTAAAGCTGGCGTAGAACACGGTGAGCTGATATTTATTGCGGTAGGCACGCCGCCCGATGAGGATGGATCAGCTGATTTGAAATATGTGCTGGCGGTAGCCGAAACCATCGCAACACATATGCAATCGCACAAAATTATTATTAATAAGTCTACGGTACCGGTTGGCACCGCCGATCGTGTCAATGCGAAAGTAGCCGAAACGTTAGAAGGGCTCAATAAGACATTGACTTTTGATGTAGTGTCGAACCCTGAATTTTTAAAAGAAGGTGCCGCTGTTAACGACTGTATGCGCCCCGATCGGATCATCATTGGCACAGAAAGTGACTCCGCAGAGAAAAAACTACGCGAGCTTTATTCACCCTTTAACCGCAACCATGACAAAGTCATCGTTATGGATATTCGCTCTGCTGAATTAACAAAATATGCAGCGAATTGTATGCTGGCAACAAAAATTAGCTTTATGAACGAAATGGCTAACCTTGCTGAGTGTTTTGGCGCTGACATTGAAAACGTGCGACGTGGTATAGGCTCAGACCCTCGTATTGGCTATCAGTTTATCTATCCGGGCTGTGGTTACGGCGGCTCATGTTTCCCCAAAGATGTGCAAGCGCTCATTCGCAGTGCAAATCAGGTCGGGTATAAAGCCAAAGTGTTAGAGTCTGTCGAGTCTGTCAACTATGCTCAAAAAGAGAAGTTATTCGAATATATCAATCGTCATTTTGACGGTGATATAGCCGGTAAAACCGTTGCATTATGGGGACTTTCATTCAAGCCCAATACCGATGACATGCGCGAAGCGTCAAGTCGGGTATTAATGGAGTTATTATGGGGGCAAGGCGTAACCGTACAGGCCTACGACCCTGAAGCAATGGAAGAAACTCAACGAATATATGGTAGCCGCCCGGATCTTAAACTGGTTGGGACAAAAGAGGCTGCGCTGGAGAACGCCGACTTTTTAGTCGTATGTACTGAATGGCAGTCATTCCGAGCGCCGGACTTCGAACTCATCAAAGAGAAACTTTCTATCCCGCTGATTTTTGATGGCAGAAACCTATATGATCCGAAAATCATTTCGGAATACGGATTGCATTATTACGCAATAGGTCGAGGACTTTCAATTAAAGGACATAAATAATGAGTCAGGTAAAAAAAGCCGTTATCCCTGTAGCCGGCCTTGGCACCAGGATGCTTCCTGCAACCAAAGCCATTCCCAAAGAGATGCTGCCGGTTGTTGATAAACCATTAATTCAGTACGTGGTGAATGAATGCGTACAGGCAGGGCTAAAAGAAATCATACTGGTCACTCACGCCAGTAAGAACAGTATCGAGAATCACTTTGATACCTCATTTGAGCTGGAAACTACCCTGGAACAACGTGTTAAACGACAGTTACTGGAAGAGGTTCAGGCTATTTGTCCTAAGGACGTTACCATCATGCACGTTCGCCAGGGCGCAGCAAAAGGCTTGGGACATGCGATTATGTGTGCCCACCCTATGGTAGGCGACGATCCGTTTGCTGTGGTGTTACCCGATGTCATTATTGATGATTACGCCAGCAACCTTAAAAAGGACAATTTGGCTGATATGGTGGCGCGCTTTAATACCAACCGGGTCAGTCAGGTTATGGTAGAGCAGGTACCACAGGAAAGTATTTCCAAGTTCGGTATTGTTGATCTGGAAGGCGCGGAAATTAAGCCCGGCGAATCAGCGAAGATTTACGATATGGTTGAAAAGCCACCGTTGGACGAAGCACCGTCTGACCTGGCTGTGGTCGGCCGGTATGTATTATCCCACGAAATCTGGCCATTACTGGAGTACACACCGCCTGGTGCAGGGGGCGAAATTCAGCTGACAGATGCCATCACGTCATTGATGAAAGTTGAACAGGTTGATGCATATTACATGAAAGGCAGAAGCCATGATTGCGGTAGTAAGCTTGGTTATATGAAAGCCAACGTAGAATATGCGTTGCGTCACCCAACCTTAGGGGAAGACTTCAAAGCTTACCTTGCGTCACTTAACGGTTAGTCAACCAAGAAGTAAGCGACACGCATAAGCGAAAAAGGCCACTTTACAGTGGCCTTTTTGATGAGTGCTTACAATAAATGGGAGCGCTTATTTAAGGTGCTTAACCAGCCCTTGCACTACCTTACCACTACCGGCAACTATCTCACCTTTAAAGAGCGGGTCATTATTACCGCTAAAATCGGTAACCAGACCACCGGATTCACGCACGAGTAGTTCACCGGCAGCAATATCCCAGGGCTTTATTCCTCGCTCCCAGTAGCCATCATGGCGTCCGGCAGCAACATAGGCTAAATCGAGGGCGGCGCTACCAGCACGACGAATATCGCCGCAGTCATGGAAGATTTTATTTAAACGTACTGCGTAGTCGGCGTATTGGCTTTTATCTTTAAAAGGCAGGCCGGTAGCTAATACTGTTTGCGATAAGTCGCGGGCCTTACTGGCGCGGATTCGGTAACCATTGAGCTGGGCACCCTGGCCGCGGGATGCAGAAAATAGCTCACCGCGGATAGGGTCAAATACTACACCCTGATCCAAACGGCCTTTGTGCAGCAGTGCAATTGATACGGCAAAATGGGGGATGCCTTTGATAAAATTGGTGGTGCCATCCAGCGGATCGATGATCCATTGAAACTCTGCGTTATCGCCCTGAGTCTCGCCGCTTTCTTCACCTAAAAAGCTGTGATCAGGATAAGACTGCTTAATCTTGTGAATAATCGCCATCTCGGCTTCTTTATCGATTTGCGTAACGAAGTCGTTACTGCCTTTAACTTCTTTAACTAAGTCGGCACGATTTTCGAAACCGCGTAAGATAATAGAGCCAGCCACGCGCGCAGCGCGCACCGCAATGTTGAGCATCGGATGCATAACAAACCACCAATTGTAAAAGATCAAAAAATAAACGCGGCGGATTTTAACAGGTCTAAGCACTAATGCAACGTTAAGTGTAGTGGGCAGTTAACTTGGCCGGTGTGAAGATGTAAGCTGTATGCTACACTCTGCGCCACTTCCACAACTACATCATATATACAGCATGCTAGAAAACATTCGTATTGTACTTGTTAATACTTCCCACACCGGGAATATTGGTTCTACTGCCAGGGCAATGAAAACCATGGGGCTGAGTAATTTATACTTAGTTGATCCGGTTTCTGAGCCGGATGGAAAATCCAGCGCGCTGGCTGCCGGTGCCGGGGATGTGCTGGCTAAGGCTAAGATTGTCAGTAAGCTAGAAGAGGCTGTTGCAGGCTGCGGTTTAGTGGTAGGTACTTCGGCGCGCTCCAGAACCCTGAGTTGGCCGATGCTGGAGCCACGTGGCTGTGGCGAAAAGCTCATAAAAGAAGTGAGCAATTACCCGGTTGCGTTAGTCTTCGGACGGGAAAACAACGGCTTAACCAATGAAGAACTTCAGCAGTGTCACTTTCATGTGTGTATACCGGCTAACCCTGATTACAGCTCGCTGAATCTGGCCGCCGCAGTACAAACGTTATGCTATGAAATTCGTATGGCTTACCTGAATCAGGACTCTTACGAAACTGAAGAAGCAGAATACCCGCTAAATGACGACATTGAACGCTTTTACGTGCACCTTGAGTCGACACTGAGCAAAGTGCAGTTTATCAATCCCAGTCATCCGGGCATTGTCATGACGCGCTTACGTCGCTTATTTAACCGCGCGCGTCCTGAGTCGCAAGAGCTTAATATCCTGCGTGGTATACTGGCGTCAATCGATAAGTCGGTAGAGAAGTAACCCATGTTTCGCCGTGTACGAGAAGATATCGCCGCTGTGTTTCACCGTGATCCGGCGGCCCGCAATACGTTTGAAGTACTGACCAATTATCCGGGGCTGCATGCTGTGTGGCTGCACCGGATTAGTCATAAGCTTTGGCGGCTGCAGCTAAAGTGGCTGGCCCGTTCACTTTCGACTTTTAATCGTTGGTTAACCGGCATTGAGATCCACCCCGGGGCCACAATAGGGCGGCGTTTTTTTATCGATCATGGCATGGGAGTAGTGATTGGTGAAACGGCGCAGATTGGCGATGATGTTACCATTTATCATGGGGTAACTCTCGGCGGTACGACCTGGCAGGCAGGAAAACGCCATCCCACGCTGAAAAATAACGTTGTAGTGGGCGCAGGAGCCAAAGTGCTGGGGCCTATTGAAATAGGTGAAGGCGCTAAAATCGGCAGTAACTCGGTAGTGGTAAAGGACGCGCCGGCCGGCTCCACCGTATTGGGTATACCCGGTCGTATCATACAGGCCGTGAACCCCACCAGAGATGCCACCAATAAGCGTCATGCAATCGCCAAAATTTACGGTTTTGACGCCTATGCCGTGGCGGTTGATAACCCCGATCCCGTGGCAAATGCGATGGGCATAATGGTTGAACATATTCATGCGATGGAAGGCAGGGTTGAAGAGCTTTGCCAGGTTATTCAAAAAATGGGCGGTGAGGTCAGTACGGAGTGCTTCAGTTCAATGACCGCCGAAGACTTTGCCGGCACAGGCATTTCTCCGGTTGTGCCAACCCATAAGGGTAGCCATGACGAATTTGACCCACAGATATAAGCGCCGTTGAATACCTGAGCAAACGCCAGGGTTTAATACTTGACCAAAATACTCGGGTATGGAACAATTTTAGATAGATATACACAACTGTCCGAATTTAGCTGAGCTGACTATGAAACTTACCTCCAAAGGTCGATACGCCGTTACTGCTATGCTCGATGTGGCGCTGCATTCCCAGCAGGGCCCGGTGTCGCTGGCTGATATCTCTGCGCGTCAGGAAATTTCGCTGTCTTATTTGGAGCAGCTGTTTTCGCGGTTGCGCAAGGATAAGCTGGTGATTAGCGTACGTGGTCCCGGCGGTGGTTACCAACTGGGGCGTGACGCACACAAGATTGCTATTGGTCATGTAATTCGTGCCGTGGATGAGTCTGTCGACGCCACCCGCTGTCAGGGGCAGGGTGATTGTCAGGCCGGTGAGCGTTGTCTGACGCATAGTTTGTGGCAAGATCTCAGCGACCGTATCAGCCACTTTCTTGATGGCATAACCTTAGGTGAGCTAATGGCTAAAGGCGATGTGCAGGCAGTGGCAGGTCGCCAGGACAAACACACAAATAATAGCCTGGAAGGCAAAATTCAAGTCAGCATACAACTGTAATATTATGAATAATCGCTCCACAGTCTATCTTGATTACGCCTCAACGACCCCGGTTGACCCCCAGGTCGCTGACGGTATGGCTGCCTGTATGACGATGGAAGGTAACTTTGGTAATCCGGCATCGCGCTCTCACCGGTTTGGCTGGATGGCTGAAGAATCGGTTGATATCGCCAGAAATCAAATTGCTGATTTGGTTAACTGTGATCCGCGCGAGATCGTGTTTACGTCTGGTGCCACTGAGTCTGATAACGCGGCAATAAAGGGCGTTGTAGAAGCGTCCGATGTGGATACACCGCACATCATTACCGCCTGTACCGAACATAAAGCTGTGCTTGATACCTGCGAATATCTGGCGAAAAAAGGCGCCGCAATTACCTATTTAACACCAGATCCCCAGGGCTTAATTAGTGCCCAACAAGTGGCTGATGCGATCACCGCCGATACTGTTCTAGTCAGTATTATGCATGTGAACAACGAAATTGGTGTCGTGCAGGACATTGCGGCAATCGGCGAGGTTTGCCGGGCACACAAAGTACCTTTTCACGTTGATGCCGCGCAGAGCCTGGGCAAGTTACCCATTAATCTGGCTGAACTACCGGTCGAATTAATGTCGTTTTCTGCCCACAAATGCTACGGACCTAAAGGAATCGGCGCGCTGTACGTACGACGCCGCCCCAGCACGCCAATCACGGCGCAAATACATGGCGGCGGCCATGAGCGCGGCATGCGCTCCGGCACATTACCGACCCACCAAATCGTCGGTTTTGGCCTGGCGTGTGAACTGGCCGGTCACAAAATGGACCAGGAAAGCGCCCGGCTGCGCGGTTATACCGAGCAACTGTGGCGGCAACTGGCGATGTTGGGAGATGTGCATTTAAATGGCGATCTGAATCATCGCGTACCGGGTATTATTAATATCAGTATAGGCGGTGTCGATGGAGAGAGCCTGGTGATGGGCCTGCATGACATTGCACTATCAACTGGTTCAGCATGCACCTCGGCGAGTATGGCACCCTCGTATGTGCTCACCGCGTTAGGCCGCAGTGATGAACTGGCGCACGCGGGTTTGCGTTTTTCGGTAGGGCGCTACACTACAGCCGAGGATATTGAGCATACGATAAAACGTGTGTCAGAAGTCACGCACACACTGCGTCAGGCCCGCGCGACGGGATAATCGGCGTCCGGGGAAACACGGCAATTCACAAGGTGCCGTGCTGCGATTGCAGTTTGTCTGATAATAAGGCAAGATCGCGCCCCCGACGGTAGTACCCGACAAATAAGAGTCGTGCCCGACAAAACCAGGATAAATAAGGTCCGGGCAGTCATCTCAGCACTCACAGCATACATTTAAGATCATCAGTGAATAGTTGAGTGAAATACTCAGGTATTATATAATACAGTTAATTTGTAGTATTGCGTGGAAGTAAAAACGCACCTACGTAAATGTTCAATATAAGTGAGATGAGTCAATGAGCGAGCAAATCGAACAGGCATTATCGAAAAAATACGAGGCGGGTTTCTATTCGGAAATCGAGTCTGACACCTTCGAAAATGGTCTGGACGAGTCCATAATCCACCGTATATCAGCAATGAAAAATGAACCGGAATGGATGCTGGAATGGCGCCTTAAAGCCTATCGTTCATGGTTGGAAATGGAAGAGCCGGACTGGGCTCACGTGGACTATCCCAAAGTAGATTATCAATCGATTTCGTACTATTCGTCGCCAAAAAGTATGAAGGATAAGCCTAAATCACTCGACGAAGTCGATCCGGATTTGATCGATGTCTACAACAAGCTCGGTATCCCGCTGCATGAGCAGGAAATGCTCGCAGGCGTTGCGGTGGACGCCGTGTTTGATTCGGTGTCAGTGGTAACTACCTTCAGGCAGAAGCTCGAAGATGCCGGGGTTATTTTCTGCCCGATATCAGAAGCGATTCAAAAGTATCCTGAGCTGGTCAAAAAATACATTGGCTCAGTTGTACCGCGTACCGACAATTTCTTTGCCGCCCTCAACAGCGCCGTGTTTACTGACGGCTCGTTTGTATATATTCCTAAGGGCGTGCGCTGCCCGATGGAGCTATCCACCTACTTCCGCATTAACGAACAAAATACCGGTCAGTTTGAACGTACGTTGATCATTGCTGATGAAGGCAGTCACGTAAGTTACCTCGAAGGTTGCACCGCGCCGCAGCGCGACGAAAATCAGCTGCACGCAGCAGTGGTTGAGCTGGTTGCCATGGACAATGCCAACATCAAGTATTCGACCGTGCAAAACTGGTATCCGGGCGATGAGAACGGTAAAGGTGGTATTTATAACTTTGTTACCAAACGCGGCATTTGTCACGACAGCGCTAAAATTTCCTGGACTCAGGTAGAAACCGGTTCTGCTGTGACCTGGAAGTATCCAAGCTGCGTATTAAAAGGGGATAACAGTGTCGGCGAGTTTTATTCGGTGGCTCTGACCCGCGGTCATCAACAGGCTGATACCGGCACCAAGATGATTCATTTGGGTAAAAACACCCGCTCTACGATAATTTCCAAAGGCATATCCGCTGCAACCAGCAACAATGCCTATCGCGGGCTGGTGCAAATGGGGCCGAAAGCGGATGGCGCACGTAACTTCACCCAGTGTGATTCGTTGCTGATAGGTGATAAGTGTGGTGCGCATACGTTTCCTTATATCGAAAGCCGCAACCCGTCGGCAATAGTTGAACATGAGGCGACGACCTCAAAAGTCAGCGACGAACAAATGTTTCTGTGCCAACAGCGCGGGCTCGATGCCGAGAAAGCGGTATCCATGATTGTAAATGGCTTCTGTAAAGAGGTCTTTAAAGAGTTACCAATGGAATTTGCCGTCGAAGCCGGCAAGTTACTTGAAATCAGTTTAGAAGGTTCTGTGGGGTAAATACGTTAATGTTATCTATCGATAATTTGCACGCCAGTGTTGAAGATAAAACAATTATTAAAGGGCTTAATCTGGAAGTAAAACCAGGTGAAGTCCATGCCATCATGGGGCCAAATGGTGCGGGTAAAAGTACGCTTGGTTACGTGTTGTCAGGCCGTGAAGGTTATGAAGTAACAGGCGGTAGCGCCACGCTCAATGGTAAAAATTTACTCGAACTCGAAGTTGAAGAGCGCGCCCGTGAAGGCCTGTTTCTGGCGTTTCAATACCCTGTAGAAATTCCGGGTGTAAGTAATATGGAGTTCCTCAAAGAATCTGTTAATGCGCTGCGGGAACATCGCGGTGAAGAACCATTAACCGCCGCAGAGTTTTTGAAAAAAGCCAAAGCAGCGTGTAAGCAGGTTCAGTTGCCGCTTGACTTTTTAAAGCGGGGCGTCAATGAAGGCTTCTCTGGTGGTGAGAAAAAGCGTAACGAAATCATGCAAATGATTTTGTTAGAACCAAGCCTGTGTATTCTGGATGAGTCAGACTCCGGTCTTGATGTTGATGCTTTGCAAGTGGTGGCAGAAGGCGTAAACAGCCAGCGTGATGGTCAGCGCAGCTTTGTTGTGGTGACCCATTACCAGCGTCTGCTCGACTACATCAAGCCTGACTTCGTACATATTCTGGCCGATGGTGAAATTGTTAAAAGTGGCGATGCATCGCTGGCCCTGGAAGTAGAAAAATCAGGTTATGCCTTTCTCGGTAAGGCGTACGAGGAGGAAGATGCATGAGCCATTGGCTGTCTGAGGTAATCGCAGCGGGGCAAACGCGTCAGGACTGGCTTGCGCCACAGCGGCAACTGGCACTGGCCGAACTCGATAAAGTTCGCTGGCCGGTGCGGCGTCAGGAAGACTGGCGTTTTACGCCGTTAGTACCGGTTGAGAAACGCAGTGTGGCGATGTCGACGCCGTCGGACACGTCGGTAGCAGGCCCCAGAATTGATGATTTAACAGCCATTGAGCTGGTGTTTAGTGGTAATACACTATTGACCGATATCACTGCGTTGTCACTCCCTGACGGTGTAGAGATTGTTACCTTTGCCACCGCGAATGCGGCGCAGCAAGAGATCATCAAAACTCAATTCAATAAAGTAAAACCGACTAAACATTTGTTTGGCCAGGTGAATGATGCCTTGCTTGCTGACGGCGTGTTTATCACGTTTGCAGCAGGTCATTCAGTAACAACACCTGTGCGCATAACGCAACTGGCGAATAATCAGGGCGATCAACACATGCGGGTGCTGGTGCATGTGCAGGAGGGGGCCCGCGCTACCCTTTTTGAAGACGGCCATGGCAGTACCAATAGTTTTAATACTGCGTTCAGCGAATTTGTCATTGATGACAATGCCTACCTGGAGCATTATCGACTGGCGATGTATACCGGCGAGGCGATGCATGTCGGTGGTTGCCATTTCAGATTAGGGCAAAAATCCGAGCTCAACAGTACCCTTGTGGGGTATGGCAGTCAGTTATCACGGCTGGATGTTGACGTTGAATATGCCGGTGAATTTGCCAATGCTAAACTCAATGCCATGTATCTGCTGGCAGAAGGCGAGCTGTTTGACCTGCACACTACCATTGAACACGCGGTACCGAACTGCACCACAGAAGAAAACGCCCGCGGCATTGTAGGCGATCGCGCAAAGGCAGTCTTTAACGGTCGTATCCATATTCACCGTGACGCCCAGAAAACCCTCG
Source organism: Alteromonas gilva (assembly GCF_028595265.1). NCBI lineage: Bacteria > Pseudomonadati > Pseudomonadota > Gammaproteobacteria > Alteromonadales > Alteromonadaceae > Alteromonas > Alteromonas gilva. Next base: position 421,110 of record NZ_JAQQXP010000003.1, read on the forward strand.
CAGAGCTTAACAACCGTAATTTGTTGCTGTCACGCCGGGCTATCATTAACACCAAGCCAGAACTTGAAATCTACGCCGATGATGTGAAATGTGCCCATGGCGCGACAGTCGCTGAGATTGACGATACCGCGTTATACTATTTACTCGCCCGCGGTATTAAACGTAGTCAGGCTTTGATTATGCTCAACTTTGGTTTTATTCAGGAGCTGATCAGACAAATGCCTAATCAGAGTATTTCGGCATGGTTACTTGCGCAACTACATGACCGCTTTGTCGGCATGGAGGTCAAATGAGCTTCGACGTTGCGGCCATTCGTCAGCAATTCCCCATTCTGTCACAACAAATAGACGGCAAACCGCTGGTTTATTTAGACAACGCTGCCACAACCCAGAAGCCGCAAGCTGTTATTGATGCACTGGTAGACTTTTATACAAAATGTAACGCCAATGTGCACCGCGGCGCGCATCATCTGTCGGATGAAGCAACCAGACGCTATGAACGCGCCCGTGAGCAGGTTGCAGGCTTTATCAATGCCGGTAGCCGTGAAGAAGTCATTTGGACCAGCGGTACTACCGAAGGCATTAATTTGGTGGCCAGAGGATTAGCTGAACGTTTGCAGGCCGGTGATGAAGTGGTTGTTACCGAAATGGAGCATCACGCAAATCTGGTAACCTGGCAACAGGCCTGTCTGCACAGTGGTGCGACCCTGCGTATTGCGCCGATTTTTGATAACGGCGAGCTGGACATTGAAACCTTTAAGGCGTCACTGGGGCCGAACACCCGCATGGTGGCGTTCCCTCACGTTTCTAACGCGTTGGGTACCGTTAACCCGGTTAAAGAACTAACCGCCATGGCGAAAGCCTATGGGGCGCTGGTATTAGTTGACGGCGCTCAGGGCATAGCCCATGGAGGTGTCGACGTACAGGCGCTGGGCTGTGATTTTTATGCGTTTTCGGGACACAAACTATTTGGCCCTACCGGTATAGGCGTGTTGTGGGGCAAAAAAGCCGTGCTCGAAGACTGGCCTGTGTGGTTAACCGGCGGCGAGATGATTGCCGATGTTACTTATCAGGAAGCAACCTGGGGTGTGTTGCCGAACCGTCTCGAAGCCGGCACGCCTAATATTGCCGGAGCAATAGGACTGGGCGCTGCGGTAGACTGGTTCAATACACTCGATTTAGCCGCGGTCCAGGCGCACGAGTCCCTGCTGATTGAATCTGCTATGGAGCAGGCGTCGCAAATAGCAGGCATGCGTCTGATTGGTACGGCCCCCAAAAAGGTCGGTATTTTAAGTTTTGTAATGGAAAAGGCGCATCCGGCCGACATCGGCTTTATCCTCGATCGTCAGGGCATTGCTATTCGCACAGGTGATAACTGCGCACAACCGCTCATGAATCGCCTTGGCATTAACGGTACTGCGCGCGCGTCGTTTTCGTTATATAACACACTCGATGAAGTGTCAGCATTCTTTGCGGGTTTACGCAAAGCCCAGACAATGTTGGGTTAGGAGAGATTAATAATGACCGTAGAAACATTTGTACCCAGTCAGGATGTAGTGACCTTAACGCCGAATGCCATAAAGCATTTTGAAGGCAAGCTTAAAAATCATCCGGACAAGATTATTCGTTTATCAACGAAAGTGAGCGGATGCACCGGCTATGCCTATGTACTTGACTTTGCTGATGCCAGCGAAGATGGCGACGAAGTAATGAGTGTTTCCGATAAGCTTACCGTTGCGGTCGCTAAAGATGCTGTGTCACTGCTCAAGAACACTGAAATTGATTATGTTCAGGAAGGTGTTAACGGCGTTATTAAATACTTCAACCCCAACGTGGTAGACGAATGCGGTTGTGGTGAAAGCTTTAACATCGGATAACCCACGCTATGAAGCAAAAAATGGTCGTGACCGAACGCGAGGTAAAATCGCGTAAAGTCCCCTCTGGTGAAACAGTCATTATTCCCGATGGTGAATTTGTTAATATAACCCAGGATCTTGGTGGCAACTACACGGTAACCTGGCGTGGCAATATGCTGCGTATTGACGGTACCGATGCTGATGCCATTGGTCGTAAACCGCAGACCCTTGATTTTACTGCCCCTAGTGACAACACTATTGATGAGAGTCAGGTCTGGCAGGCGCTCGAAACGATTTACGATCCGGAAATCCCGATTAACCTGGTATCACTTGGCTTGATTTACTCGGTTAACATCGAACCCGATACACAGACCGTCAATATTGATATGACCCTCACAGCCCCCGGCTGCGGAATGGGGCCGGTACTGGTAGGTGACGTAGAATATCGTGTTGGCCTGGTACCCAATGTGCAGGATGTTAAGGTAGAACTGGTCTTCGATCCGCCGTGGTCGCGGGATAAAATGAGCGAAGAAGCACAGCTTGAAGCTGGCCTGTTTTTTTAATTAAATGACCGCCGTTTTATAAATAAGAGAGAGTTTCATGCAGCTACCTTCGAGTCAGGAAATCGTTGAAGATCTGGAGTTTTTTGATGATTGGGAACAACGTTATCAGTACATCATAGATTTAGGTAAAGCACTGCCCCGCCTTGATGACACCGATAAAACGCCGGAACGTTTAGTGAAAGGCTGTCAAAGCAGCGTTTGGCTGGTTTCTGCAATGGATGGTGACAAACTCCACTTTGAAGTAGACAGCGATGCCGTGATTGTACACGGTCTGTTGGCGCTTGTGATGGCGGCATACAATGATAAAACCCCTGATGAGATCATCGCTTTTGACATTGACGGCTACTTTAATGCGCTTGATTTAGAGCGTCATATTACGCCTACTCGTGGGAATGGATTACGTGCTATAGTTGGTAAAATTCAGAATTTGGCGGCACAATATCGCTAATTTCAGGTATTCGTGGTATTTGCTGACCGTAATTATTAAGATTTTTTGATAATTGCTCTTTAGCCCCTAGGCAATAAGGCAAAGATTGCCTATAATTCGCGGCCAAAATTTTACAATTATAACCGGAGACAGAAGATGGCTCTAGAGCGTACTTTCTCAATCATTAAGCCTGATGCCGTAGCAAAAAACGTTATCGGTGCTATTTACAACCGTTTTGAATCAGCCGGTCTGCGCATCGTAGCGTCTAAAATGGTTCACATGAGCAAAGAACAAGCCGAAGGTTTTTATGCTGAACATAAAGAACGTCCGTTTTTTGGTGCGTTAGTTGATTTCATGACGTCTGGTCCGGTAATGGTTCAGGTGCTTGAAGGCGAAAATGCCGTGGTTAAAAACCGTGAAATTATGGGCGCAACTAACCCATCTGAGGCGGCAGCCGGCACACTGCGTGCTGACTACGCGGTTTCTATCGATGAGAATGCGGTTCACGGTTCAGACGCACCAGAGTCTGCAGCGCGCGAAATCGCGTACTTTTTCTCTGAAGAAGAGATTTGCCCACGCACTCGCTAAGCGAAACGCCAACGCAATGAATAAAAGGGAGCCTCGGCTCCCTTTTGTGTCTGTGAATGAATATCGGTTTCATGGTATTCTATGCGCGTTTTAAACCCGAATTTCGTTAAGATGATACCTTTTTATGACCAAAACAAATTTATTAAACTTTAATCGGCAGGGATTGCGTAACTATTTCGCAGAGATAGGTGAAAAACCATTCCGTGCCGATCAGGTCATGAAATGGATCTATCAGCATGGCGTTGACAATTTCGAACAGATGACCAATATCAACAAAAACTTACGGGCTAAGTTGATAGAGTTGTGCGAAGTTAAAGCGCCAGAGATTGCTTACCATCAACAGGCTACCGACGGTACCATTAAATTTGCGTTGGTGCTGGAAGGCGGTCAGGAAGTTGAAACGGTATGGATCCCTGAGGCGGACCGGGCTACCTTGTGCGTTTCGTCGCAGGTTGGCTGTGCACTGGAGTGCACTTTTTGCTCCACCGCGCAGCAAGGCTTTAACCGCAATTTAACCGTCAGCGAAATTATCGGTCAGGTGTGGCGCGTAGCAACCACCTTAGGCTTGTCCAATGATACTTCCCAACGTCCGGTGACCAATGTCGTAATGATGGGCATGGGCGAGCCGTTGCTCAACTTAAAAAATGTTGTGCCCGCCATGGACATCATGATGGATGATTTTGGTTTTGGCTTGTCCAAACGACGGGTGACACTGAGTACCTCGGGCGTAGTGCCGGCGCTGGATATGCTGGGCGATCAAATTGACGTCGCGCTGGCCATTTCGTTACATGCCTCCAACGACACCTTGCGTAACGAAATCGTACCGATCAATAAAAAATACAACATTGAGACCTTTTTGGCCGGCGTACGTCGCTACTTGAGTAAGTCCAAGGCCAACCAGGGCAAAGTAACCGTTGAATACGTAATGCTAAATCAGATTAACGACTCAACGGAGCAAGCCCATGAGCTGGCTAAAGTAATGAAAGACACCCCGTGCAAGATTAACCTTATACCGTTTAATCCGTATCCGGGCTCACCGTATACCTGCTCGAGTAATTCGCGCATTGACCGTTTTGCCAAAGTACTGATGGAATACGGTTATACAGTGATAGTCAGAAAGACCCGTGGTGATGATATCGATGCGGCCTGTGGGCAGTTAGTGGGTGATGTGGTCGACCGCACCAAAAGAATGTTAAAAAAACAGATGAAGGGCGAGCAAATTTCGGTAAAAATGTCACAATAATCGTTAGATGATAATAACTAAGCCGAAAAACAAGAAGGTAAGCGCTACCGATGAGAATATGTTTAGTACTTTGCTTGGTTTTACTCGCAGGTTGTGTCAGTGAAAATCAGTCTGGCACCTTTGGTAATTCCTTTGACCAGGAAGAAGCTGCACAAACCCGTGTCTCGCTAGGACTGACTTACTTAAAAAATGGCAACTATTCGCAGGCCAAACAGAACCTCGATAAAGCACTGACATTCGCTCCGAGGTCAGCCAGTACCCACTATGGTCTGGCGTACTACTATCAGGTAGTGGGCGAGGTAGAACGGGCCGCTGAATCTTATGAAACGGCAATGCAACTGGCACCCGAAGATGCGGATATTGCCAATAGTTACGGTGCATTTCTTTGCCAGAACGGTCGCTACGATCAGGCCAAACAGTTTTTCCTACAGGCGGTAAACGCCGAACAATATGCCAACTCTGCTCAAACCTATGAAAACATGGCGCTGTGCGCACAAAGTCAGGGTAAGGGGGAAGATGCGATTCAGTATCTCAATAATGCGCTAAAACATCAGCCAGGCCGCGCTAAAACCTTGTTTATACTCACCGAAATGTATGTGGCCACAGAGCAGTTCGAGTTAGCTTCCCAGACATTAAAGAGATACGAAAAAGTAGCGCGTGTTTCGCCCGACTCGTTATGGATGGCCATCGAAATTGCCACCGGGCAGGGCGATTTAGCGACCGCGGCTAACTATGGCGATATGTTATTGAGTATGTATCCCGACAGCGCCCTGGCTAAGCTCTACATCGAGCGGCAAAAAAAGCTGCCTCAGCCAGTCATCAAAAAGAAGTCAAAGCCCCAGGCGGTCGTAACGCCGGTCGGCAGTGAGCGTTCGTCAGCCTCGTCGGTAACGCCGACTTCGCAAGCGATCGCGCAGCCTCTACAGTCATCGGCTGACACCTCGCTACAAAACAGCGCAACCAGTGTCAGCGCAGTGCCAGAATCGCCTTCTGAACCACAACCGGCTTTTCATATTGTTCAGCCAGGAGAAAACCTTTATCGGATATCCGTTAAATACAATATAAAATTAAAAACGTTAAAACAGTGGAACGATCTGGATGAAAACGGGTCAGTTAAAATTGGCATGAAGTTGTGGTTGGCGCCGCCAGCATCACAATCTAACTAGTGTAGGTAAATAATGGACAAAGAGCATCACCTAGAGGCTGATGAACAGCATGTGCCTGCCACACCCAGTCCCGGGCAGGTATTACGGGAAGCGCGCGAACAGCAGGAACTTACTCAACAGGCGATCGCTGACAAACTCTATTTAAAGGTTGGTATCATTGACGATATCGAACAAAACCGCATCGACGAACAAACGTCCATTACCTTTATAAAAGGCTATGTCCGGCTGTATGCAAAAACGCTGGGACTCAACCAGCAAGAAATGATCACGGTATTTGAGCAGTATCACACCACACCCAAACCCCCTGCCAAATTACAAAGCTTTTCCAGGCGGGTCGCGAAACAGGCGCACGATGATCGCTGGATGATGGTGACTTACGGCATCGCCCTGATAATCATCGCAGGCATTGTGATTTGGTGGTATCAACAGTCCGCTAATGACACTGAAGAGGCGACAACCACAACCGGGTTAACCAGTCAGCAAACACCGGCGGCTATGACACCAACCGAATCAGACGACAGTCTGACGGTTGAGGCTGCGCCGCAACGTCCACGGGATGAGCTGGCCGACAACCAGCCACAAGAGAGTATCAACGCAGCCAATACGCTACCGCAAAGCCTTGACGACAGTGTCAATGCTGTACCTGCTCAGCTGGCAACGGAACAGGCTGAATCAGTCGCAGATACTGGCGCTGACACGCAGATCCCACCGGTGACGACAGCGTCTGAGTCACCGGCTGTGAGTGAGGCAGAGCCGGTAGAGTCTGACAACTATACTGCCACAGCCGGGCAGAGTGACACCAGCTCGTTACAAAGTGCTGACCTGCCTTCGGAGGCCGTGGTAGACCTTATTTTTACATTTAATGGTGAATGTTGGGTAAATCTGACTGACGCTACCGGTGAGGCCATTGCCTATGGTATCAAGGCTTCAGGGTACGTTATGCGCGTGAGCGGTATTCCGCCCTTTGAAGTCACTCTGGGCGCTCCGAGTGTTGTCGAAATAGAGTATGACGGTGACGTCGTTGACATGTCAGGTTTTGACCCAACACGTACCGCGAAGTTTTTGTTACCGAGACAGGAACAATAATGTTTGCTGAAAACCCTATCAAACGCAGAAAATCCACCCGCATTAATGTGGGGAATGTGCCCATTGGTGATGGCGCGCCTATTGCTGTGCAATCGATGACCAACACCCAAACAACGGATGTTGCCGCCACAGTCGCGCAAATAAACCGGATTGTTGGTGTGGGCGGCGAGATTGTGCGCGTATCTGTACCTACCATGGACGCCGCTGAAGCATTTAAACAAATTCGTCAGCAAGTCAGTGTGCCATTAATTGCTGATATTCATTTTGATTACCGTATTGCTTTGAAAGTGGCCGAATATGGCGTGGATTGTTTGCGTATTAATCCGGGGAATATTGGCAATTTAGAGCGGGTAAAAGCGGTGGTCGACTGTGCTCGCGATAAAAACATCCCGATCCGGATTGGCGTCAACGGTGGTTCACTGGAGCGTGATTTGCAGGAGAAGTACGGCGAGCCAACACCGCAAGCGTTGCTTGAATCGGCTATGCGTCACGTGGATATTCTCGACAAGCTCAATTTTGACCAGTTCAAGGTGTCGGTGAAAGCCTCCGATGTGTTTTTAGCGGTGGACGCTTATCGCTTATTAGCAAAAGAAATAGACCAACCCCTGCATTTGGGTATTACTGAAGCAGGTGGCCAGCGGGCCGGTGCGGTGAAAAGTGCCGTAGGGCTTGGGATGCTGCTCGCTGAGGGCATTGGTGATACCTTGCGGGTTTCTTTGGCCGCCGATCCGGTAGAAGAGATTAAAGTCGGTTTTGATATTTTAAAATCGCTGCGCATACGCTCCCGGGGCATTAACTTTATTGCCTGTCCGAGCTGTTCGCGTCAGGAATTTGATGTGATAGCCACGGTAAACGCGCTGGAGCAGCGTTTAGAAGATGTGCTTACCCCGATGGACGTGTCGATTATAGGCTGCGTGGTCAATGGACCGGGAGAAGCTGAGGTGTCCGATCTTGGTCTTACCGGCGCCCGAAATATGAGCGGCTTTTACCTCGACGGAAAACGCCAGAAAGAACGCCTTGCCAATGATGACTTAGTCGAGCAGCTTGAGAAACGCATCAGAGCGAAAGCCGCGCTGCTTAATTCCGCTAATTCTATCCCCGTGGTAGAGAAGTAACTCGGCGCAATTATCACGCGCAGTAAAGAGTTTGTTGTTTAGTATTAAAGCCCCTATAATGCGGGGCTTTTAAATAGGCTTGAGAGAGAACCGGTGGCAAAAACAATCCAGGCTATTCGCGGTATGAATGACTGCCTGCCGACAGAGTCGGCCAAATGGCAACAGGTCGAGGCGGTAATTCGACAGGTTGTAGCCAGCTATGGTTACCAGGAAATCCGTACTCCGATCGTCGAAAGTACCGATCTGTTCAAGCGCTCTATCGGTGAAGTGACCGATATCGTTGAAAAAGAAATGTATACCTTTGCCGACCGTAACGGCGACAGCTTAACTCTGCGCCCGGAAGGTACCGCCAGTGCTGTGCGCGCTGGTAACGAGCATGGTCTCATTTATAATCAGCAGCAGCGTTTGTGGTACATGGGGCCAATGTTCCGGCACGAAAGACCGCAAAAGGGCCGTTACCGACAGTTTCACCAGTTTGGGGTTGAAACCTACGGACTGGAAAGCGCCGATATTGATGCGGAAGTGATTTTGCTGTCGGCAAGACTATGGAAACTGTTTGGTATCGAAGACGCAGTGACACTGCAAATTAACTCATTAGGCTCTAATGAAGCGCGCCAGAATTATAAACAGGCGTTAGTCACATATTTGATGGCACACCAGTCGCAGTTGGATGAAGATTCGTTGCGTCGTCTTGAGTCAAATCCGCTGCGAGTGCTGGACAGTAAAAACCCTCAGGTACAAGCATTAGTGAAAGACGCGCCGTCATTATTTGACTATCTTGATGACGATTCCAAAGCACATTTTGACCTGTTGTGTCAGCTACTCGACGACGCCGGCATTCGCTATGAAATCAATCCCCGTTTGGTCAGAGGTCTGGATTATTACAACCGCACCGTCTTTGAATGGGTTACCGATAGTTTAGGTGCGCAGGGCACTGTGTGTGCAGGCGGCCGTTACGACGGACTGGTTGAACAGCTCGGTGGCAAAGCGTCGCCCGGTGTTGGCTTTGCGCTAGGCCTGGAACGCCTGGTGTTACTCCTTGATACCTTACAGAAAATAGATCAGGACATGCCGGCTGCCGATATTTACGTGACCGCTTTAGGCGATGATACCAGAGCCTTCGCCAGTAAAGTGGCAGAGTCGTTACGGGATACCGATAAGCAGTGGCGGGTTATGCTGCATTGCGGCGGTGGCAATCTGAAAAAACAGTTAAAGCGCGCCGATAAAGCAGGCGCCAGCGTAGCACTGCTGATTGGCAGTGAGGAAATGGCTAACCAACAAGTCACCATTAAGCCTCTGCGCGGTAACGGCGAGCAATCGACAGTGGCCTGCAATGAATTGGCTGAAGCATTATTTAGCGTGTTATAACAATAACGCGCAAGGATTTTCAAACGAGGTTTTAATATGGAACAATTCGCGACAGAAGACCAACAAGTAGAAGCGATTAAACGATTTTGGTCTGAACATGGCACATCTTTAATTATGGGCGCCGTCCTGGGCCTGGCCGGATTGTTCGGCTGGCAGTATTACACGGATTCACAAATCAGTGCCAAGGAAACGGCATCGCAGTCCTACCAGTCGGCACTTGAAGCGTTGATTAACGAAGAGAACCGTGAGCCAATAGAAGCGGTAATGAACTCAGATGAGGTCGACGGTTATGCGAATATTGCGGCGCTGCTGGCGGCCAAGCAAGCGGTCGATGATGGTGAGCTGGATGCAGCGGCGAACTATCTGCAAAAGGTTGTGTCACAGAACACAGATGACAGTCTTAAGCATGTCGCCACAGTTAGGCTGGCACGCGTTCAACTAGCGCAACAGAAACAAGAACAAGCTTTGGCTACCATTGAGTCGGTCACTGATGAAGCTTTCAGTGCTCAGGTGGAAGAAATAAAAGGTGATATTTTTAGCGCGCAGGGGAACTTTGATAAGGCTCGCATGGCCTACTCCACTGCTCTGGAAAAAAACATGAATAATCGATTACTGCAATTGAAACTTGATAACCTTGCAGTTAGCGCAGGATAGGGAATGACATCTATTACTCGAAACATCTCACAGCAATCGCAACTGTGTGGCCGTATGTTTAAACAGGTCGTTTTGGCCGCCGCGTTAACAGCGTTGAGCGGCTGTACAACCGTCACCGACTGGTTTGCTGACGACGACGAAATTAAAATAAGACGCATCCCCGCCATTGTAAATCAGGTAACGCCAAAGGTTATCTGGAACTACAGTATAGGCGACGGGGTGGATGAATATTTTTCACGCTTACAACCGGCATATGCTGACAACACTATCTATGCGGCTGAGCGTCACGGCAAAGTGGTAGCCCTTGAACCCGATAGTGGGGATGTAAAATGGCAGCGCAATTTTGCTATTTTCCGGAACGAGTCTTTCTTTGACGGCATTGCCAATATCTGGCGCAGTGGCACTTCAGCAAAAATCAGCGCCATGGCGGCCGGTTACGACAAGGTATTTGTCGGTTCTGAAAATGGCAAGCTGCTGGCCCTTGATGGCCAGACCGGCGAAACGGTCTGGGAAGCCTCAGTTGCGGGTGAAATTTTAGCACCGCCGGCAATGGATGAAGGTATTCTGGTGGTTAACACCGGTGCCGGTGTATTGTTCGGTTTTGATGCGCAAACAGGTGAACAACTTTGGCGCAGTGAAACAGACGTGCCGCCACTGAGTTTGCGCGGCATATCAGCGCCGGCAGCAAGCAATGGCGGAACGTTGATTGGCACGCCGACGGGCAAATTGCAGGTCAATATTCTTACCACCGGCATCCCGGCCTGGGAAACGGCCATTACCGCGCCTTCAGGAGCCACCGAACTGGAACGTATTATCGATGTTGACTCCTCACCGGTGCTGTACGGTTCGACGGTGTATATCGTTTCTTATGATGGCACGTTGGCCGCGCTTGAGTTGCGCAGTGGGCGTATTTTATGGAAACGTGAATATGGTTCATACCGTGATTTAGCGGTGACTTCTGAACGTATTTACGTGGTGGATACCCGTTCGAATGTCTTTGCCTTAGACCGTCGTAATGGCATTGAAATTTGGTCACAAGGTGGCTTAAGACAACGCCACTTAACGGCACCAGTGGTAATGGGTGAACACGTTGTAGTGGGTGATCGGTGGGGGCTGTTACACTGGCTGAACACTGAAGATGGCACCCTGGCTGCGCGTTATGACCTGGGTGGTGACGATGAAGACGAAGCTATCTATGCTGCGCCGATTAAAGTCGATGATATGATTGTGACAATTACGCGTGATGGTGACATCGCTGCGTTAACGGCGCAGTAATTGCCGCCTAGTCACTGAATTTTCCGACATATTCCGATATACTCATACGGCCGCGCGATAGCGCGGCCGTATGTTTTTTTTAACTTAAAGGAACACCGCTATGTTGCCTGTCGTGGCATTAGTTGGACGACCCAATGTGGGTAAGTCGACACTGTTTAACCGTTTAACCCATACCCGTGACGCCCTGGTTGCTGATTTTCCCGGCCTGACGCGCGACCGGCAATATGGGCAGGCTAACTATGAACAGCGCCATTTTATTGTGGTCGATACCGGCGGTATCACCGGTGATGAAGAAGGTATCGATACCTTGATGGCAAAGCAGTCGTTGCAAGCCATTGACGAAGCTGATGTGGTGTTTTTTATGGTTGATGCCCGCGCGGGACTGTTACCGGCTGATCAACTTATTGCCGATCATCTGCGCAAAACCGACAAACAGGTGCTATTGGTCGCCAACAAGGTCGATGGCATCGACGGTGACAGCGAAAGTGCCGAGTTTTATTCGCTAGGTCTGGGCAATGTACATCAGATTGCCGCTGCCCACGGCCGAGGCGTGGCAAAACTGTTGCAGGACGCCTTAACGCCATTAGCTGCAGAGTTTCCGGCGATGGATGTCGATACCTCAGTGTCTGAACAAGACGAACCCGATGCCGATGAACAACTTGCAAGACTGCAGAGTTTACCCATTAAGCTCGCTATTGTGGGTAAGCCTAATGTTGGTAAATCCACCCTGACGAATCGCATATTGGGAGAGGACAGGGTGGTTGTGTTTGATATGCCGGGTACCACGCGGGACAGTGTCTATATTCCGTTAGAGCGTGATGAGCGCGAATATGTACTTATCGATACCGCAGGCGTTCGTAAACGCAAAAAAATCTCCGAAGCGGTGGAAAAGTTTTCCATCGTAAAAACCCTGAAAGCCATCGAAGAAGCTAACGTGGTGTTGTTGGTCATTGACGCGCGGGAAGGTATTACCGATCAGGATCTTAGTTTGCTGGGCTTTGTGCTCAATTCTGGCCGCTCGTTGGTGCTGGCAGTGAATAAATGGGATGGCCTGGATACCGATGTTAAAGATGAGATCAAGCGCGAGTTAGACAGACGTCTTGGTTTTATTGACTTCGCGCGCTTGCATTTTATTTCGGCCTTGCACGGTTCTGGCGTTGGCAACTTATTTGATTCGGTGAATGAAGCTTATCGTAGTGCCACCAAGCGGATAAACACCTCTATGCTCACGCAGATCATGGAAATGGCCCAGGACGACCATCAGCCACCTCTGGTGCGCGGTCGCCGGGTGAAAATGAAGTACGCGCATGCTGGCGGCTATAACCCACCGGTTATCGTTGTGCATGGCAACCAGGTACAGGATTTACCGAGTTCGTATAAGCGCTATTTAATCAATTACTTCCGCAAAGCATTGGATATCATGGGTACGCCTATTAAGGTCGAATTTCGTGAAGGGGCTAACCCTTTTGAGGGTAAAAAGAATCAACTTACCCTCGCGCAACAGCGTAAGCGTCGACGCATGATGTCCTATCACAATAAAAAGTAAACTTATAAAGCGAGCCGGAGTTCCTTCATCAGAGGGGACTCTGGTGGTACCTTGATCTTTTTAAGTGCCGCTCTTACCAGCTCGTCGCCTACTCTGGCCGGAAAGGTCGTGCTGATTTTGACAAATTTATCTTCCAGCTGAAAAACATAGATACTGGCATACAGTGATTCACCGCTGTCACTTTCAGCCACCATCTCTGACATTAGCCCCTGCTCAGGCGGCGACGATTCATGAATAAAAGGTGTCTGGTGCTGCTTTATATCTATGCTCATCTCGCGTGCCGAGGCTGTTTCCCGTGCCTCGTTGATGGCATCTGTCAGTTCTTTACTCAGGCGCTCATCAGTTTGGCCGTCGAGTACAGACAGTACCGGATAAATCGTGATGTCAAGCACCGCTTCTGTGAAGTTTGGGTGCAGGTAACGCGCTAAAACCCCTTTAAAGGGATCAGGGTACAGATATTGCCGGGATAGCTCGAATTCATTCAGGCTCTCAGGCAAGACCAGCTGGTTGGTATAGTCGCTGGCGCCCATGGCCTGATACAAATAAGGTGTTGTAAAGATTTGTTGTTTCTCGGCGTGTTGCCACCAGTGCAAGATAATCTGTTCGACGTCTTTGGGGGTCACCGCACCGCGATGCTGATATTGCACTAAATGACTATCCAGCTGCATACCCCGCCATTCAACAGAAAACTCTGTATAGCTTTGCCGCGCCTGCGCATCGTCCGGCGCTGAGGAGATTTGATTGGCAATGAGTAACTCATAGTCGTACTGGCTCAACGAAGGGCTTAATTCGGTAAACAACGACAATTGCTCCAGCGCCGTCAGAAAGTCATTGGCGGCTATTCCGTCATTTTTGCATTCGGCTTTGGTTGGTTGCGCGGCCTGGCACTGCCTGGCAGTTGCGTCACTGATGTACGAAGAAAATACGTTAACCGGCAGGTTAAAAGGCGTTTCAGCCGGCGCAGTTAAAAATGCTTCGTTTGCTGTTGACGCCACAGGAACGGGCTGCTGAGTTGCTGTGCAGGCTGTTAACGCGGTAACGAGCAACACACAGTTTAATTGTCGAAGGGACTTAATCAATCAACGATACCTTGGATGAAAAATAAAATTTACCGTGGTAAGCGCCGCGCCACCCGTTCAGGTGGTTAACTGCTATTGAGCAGGCTTTGCTCTTACACCGGTTACTACACTAATAATTTCGCCATCTTCAACACGACTGGTTATCTCGTCGTGGGCTGAGACCGATTCAATTCGGGTTATAGCCTGTTGGTCTTTAAGCGTTACTGAATAACCACGGGATAAGGTGGCTAACGGACTCACAGACTGTAACAAGTGCGCTAGTGTAGCAAGGTTATGTCTGTTCGTCTCTAACCGCCGCTGCATAACACTGACAAGTCGTTGGTGTAATTGTTCCCGCTGATTTTTAATGGCATCCAGCCGCAGCGCCGGATGTTGACGGGCGAGTTTGTGTTCAATGCGTTGTAATCGCGATTCCGCAGCGGCCAGTTTCGACCTGGTCAGGCTAACCAGTCGCTGAGTAAGCAGATCGATGTGCTGTCCTTGTTGCTGCAACATAACGGCAGGGTGCCTGGCGTTTAACCGCTGGTTGAGCACCGCATGGCGGTGAACGCCGGTTTGAATCTGCTGTTTGAGCCTGTCCGTGAGACGTTGCCGCAGTTGCGCGATATGTTTCATTGCCTCACGCTGATCTATCGATAAAAGCTCGGCGGCTGCCGACGGCGTTGGTGCTCGCAGGTCGGCGACAAAGTCAGCAATGGTGACATCAACCTCATGACCGACTGCACTGACAATGGGTAATGTTGAGGCGGCAATTTCACGCGCCAGGGTTTCGTCGTTAAAACACCACAAATCTTCCAGTGAGCCCCCACCACGGGTGAGCAGAATAACATCTACTTCGCGACGTTGGTTAGCCAGCCACAGGTTATGTGTCAGCTGTTTTGCTGCCTGTTCCCCCTGAACCATGGACGGATAGATAATGACTTCAGTCGCCGGACTACGCCGCTGTAACACGCTCAGCACATCGTGCAGCGCTGCTCCTTGCGCCGAGGTGATCACCCCAATACGGGTAATTTGTTGCGGTAAGGCTTGTTTGCGGCCGGGATCAAACAGGCCTTCAGCCTGGAGTTTATATTTGAGCTGCTCAAACGCCAGCTTTAACTGACCTTCTCCTTCGGCTTGTAAGGTTTCTACCACTAACTGATAGTCACCGCGTGCCTCGTAAATACCCACGCTGGCTCTGACCAGCACTTTATCCCCCTCACGAGGTGCAGTGCGCACTGCGCGGTTTGCCGAACGGAACATGGCGGCCCGTACCTGCGCTTTGTCATCTTTGAGCGTGAAATACCAGTGACCAGAGGCAGCCCGGGTCATGTTGGAAATCTCAGCACTCAGCCACACTAAACCCACTTCACTGGTTAAAATGTTACGCGCCAGTCGATTTAATGTTGAAACACTGTGAACTTTTTGCCCCTCAGGAGCGGAAAATGCAGTCATCGAATGAAAAAACCTCAGCTTTAATGCAAATACAGTTTACCTGAAACTGAAAAAACACTACAATTGCGCCGCAATTAAACCTCTACTATACAGGTGTTTTGCATGCTAAGAATCGCTCAAGAAGCGCTAACCTTTGACGATGTTCTCTTGGTTCCGGCGCACTCCACTGTGCTACCGCACACGGCAAGCTTACAAACCCGACTGACCCGCAAGGTCAATCTTAATATTCCTATGGTATCAGCTTCTATGGATACTGTAACGGAAGCTCGTTTAGCAATCGCGCTGGCTCAGGAAGGCGGCATCGGTTTTGTGCACAAGAATATGACACCTGAAGAACAGGCTAATCACGTTCGCGAAGTTAAAAAATACGAAAGCGGTGTGGTGTCTGATCCGGTGACTGTGTCAGAAAACCACAGTTTAGGCCAGGTGCTGGCCTTAAGTAAGAAGATGGGCTATTCGGGCTTCCCGGTGACCGACGGTGACAACAATCTTATTGGTATTGTTACCGGCCGCGATTTACGTTTTGAAAAACGTTTGGATCTGCCGGTTGGCCAGGTGATGACCCCCAAAGAGCGTTTGGTAACAGTAAAAGAAGGCGCCAGCTCCGATGAGGTGCTCGAACTTATGCATGAGCACCGGATTGAGAAAATACTGGTGGTCGATGACGCCTTTAAACTGTCGGGACTGATCACAGTTAAAGATTTCCAAAAAGCCGAAAATAAACCCAATGCCTGTAAAGATTCGTTAGGGCGTCTGCGGGTCGGAGCAGCAGTGGGGGTTGGCCCGGGTACCGACGAACGTATTGCGTTGTTGGTTGAAGCCGGTGTCGATGTGTTACTGATTGATACGTCGCACGGTCATTCACAGGGTGTTATCGATCGCGTTAAAGCCACGCGTGAGGCTTATCCTGACTTACAAATTATTGCCGGCAATGTGGCCACCGCAGATGGTGCCTTAGCACTGGCGGATGCGGGCGCCGACGGCATTAAAGTCGGTATTGGTCCGGGCTCAATTTGTACCACGCGGATCGTAACAGGCTGCGGTGTACCGCAAATCACCGCGATATCTGATGCTGTTGAAGCGTTAAAAGATCGTGACATTCCGGTTATCGCCGACGGTGGCATTCGTTTCTCTGGCGACATCGCCAAGGCGCTGGTTGCCGGTGCAAGCTGCGTGATGGTCGGCTCAATGCTGGCCGGTACTGAGGAAGCACCGGGAGAGGTAGAGCTGTTTCAGGGACGCTATTACAAGTCGTATCGTGGAATGGGCTCGCTTGGCGCAATGAACCAGCGCAATGGTTCATCGGACCGTTATTTCCAGGCCAGTGATAACGCCGAAAAACTGGTACCGGAAGGTATCGAAGGCCGGGTTGCTTACAAAGGCCCTATCGCCACAATCATCCACCAACAAATGGGTGGTTTGCGTTCGGCAATGGGCTTAACCGGTTGCGCCACGATAAAAGAACTGAACACCAAACCACAGTTTGTAAGGGTCACCTCAGCGGGCATGGGCGAGTCGCACGTGCACGACGTGAGCATTACCAAAGAAGCGCCAAACTACCGTTTAGGCTAAACTATCCAACAGATTTAGTTGTAATACACAGGCTGGTTACCGACCAGCCTGATTGTTTTTTATTTAAAGGCAAATAGCATGACACAAAATATCCATGACCATCGCATTCTTATTTTGGACTTTGGTTCTCAGTACACGCAGCTTATTGCCCGCCGGGTTCGTGAGCTGGGTGTGTATTGTGAACTTTGGGCATGGGATGTCAGCGAAGAACAAATCAAATCATTCAATCCGCAAGGCATTATTTTATCCGGGGGCCCGGAATCGGTGACAGAAGCGAACTCACCACGAGCCCCTGAGTATGTGTTTAATGCCGGCGTACCGGTGCTCGGCGTGTGTTACGGCATGCAAACCATGGCCGCGCAATTGGGCGGACAGGTGCAGGGCTCAGACAAACGTGAGTTTGGCTATGCCCAGGTTGAAGTGGTTAAAAGTAATCCTCTGCTGGATAAAATTGAAGATCATATCAGCGCTGAAGGTAATGCATTGCTGGATGTGTGGATGAGCCACGGCGATAAGGTAATTGCTATTCCCGAAGGCTTTGAAACGGTTGCCTTAACACCATCCTGCCCTCACGCGGCGATGGTGCATCCTGAAAAGCAATTCTACGGTGTGCAGTTCCACCCCGAAGTTACCCATACCCGCCAGGGAATGCGTATTCTGTCGCAATTTGTGATGGATATCTGTGGGTGCGAAAAGCTTTGGACGCCGGATGCGATTATCGAAGACGCGATAGCGCGTATTAAAGCGAAAGTCGGTGATGATGAAGTGATCCTCGGCCTGTCCGGCGGCGTCGACTCCTCGGTCGTGGCGATGCTGATCCACCGTGCAATTGGCGATAAGCTGACCTGCGTGTTTGTGGATAATGGCTTACTGCGCTTAAACGAAGGCGAACAGGTCATGGATATGTTCGGCGATCATTTCGGTTTGAACATCATTAAAATCGATGCTGAAGAGCGTTTCCTGGCACGCCTTGAAGGTATTGAAGATCCGGAGCTAAAGCGTAAAGCTATTGGCAATGAGTTTGTCGCCGTGTTCGATGAAGAAGCCAGTAAACTGGTGAATGCCAAATGGCTGGCGCAAGGCACCATTTATCCTGATGTGATTGAGTCAGCCGGCTCGGCAACAGGCAAGGCGCACGTGATTAAGTCTCACCACAATGTGGGCGGTCTGCCAGAAGACATGAAAATGGGGCTGGTGGAGCCGCTACGCGAATTGTTTAAAGATGAAGTGCGTAAGATTGGTCTGGAACTCGGATTGCCCTACGACATGCTGTACCGCCATCCGTTCCCGGGACCAGGTCTTGGTGTGCGGGTGTTAGGTGAAATCAAAAAAGAATACTGCGATTTATTGCGCCGCGCCGATGCCATTTTTATCGAAGAACTGCACAACGCCGAGTTGTATCATAAAGTCAGCCAGGCCTTTACGGTATTTTTACCGGTCAGATCAGTGGGCGTGATGGGCGATGCCCGTAAGTATGACTGGGTAGTGTCACTCAGAGCGGTAGAAACCATCGACTTTATGACCGCGCACTGGGCTCATTTGCCGTATGAATTCCTCGGTAAAGTCTCTAACCGCATCATCAACGAAATCGACGGTATCTCCCGGGTAGTTTACGATATTTCCGGCAAACCGCCGGCCACCATTGAGTGGGAATAAGATACCACGACACAGTCGATTGATTCTCGATGACTAAGCCAGCAGTTCTGCTGGCTTTTTTTATTCTGGCAACGGGCTTTCACAAAACTGTCACATTGGCACGTTTAAATGTGCGTTTTGCCATGCTTAGGAATGCTTCACGTTGCTGACATGGCATGACCCACACGAGTACTAAGGCTCGTAGACATACCTATCGGAGACACAAATGATACGATTTTCCAGTATCAATCGTCTTATCATGACACCTGTACTGGCCATTATTACGGTGCTGGTACTGCTCAATGCTGCGTCGTTGACGATTGCGTTTTCATTAATCAACAATATTGCCATTGTTGAGCAAACTAACGTGGTTCAGGAAAGGCAGATAAATGAGGCCCTCAACGAGTTTAAAACCCAGGTGCAGGAATGGAAGAATGTGCTCCTGCGCGGCCGTAACGAAGAAGACCGCCTCAAGTACTGGCAACGTTTTAAGCAGCGGGAGGAAAGTGTTCAGCAGCAGCTAGATAGCATGCTGCAAAATAGTCAGTTGAGCGGCCCGGTTAGCGAACTCATAGAACGGTTTCTCTCCGCTCACCACAAGATGGGGGTGAAGTATCGTGATGGCTATGCGGCTTTTGTGTCAGCGGGCTTCGACCCGACCGTGGGTGACAGTTATGTGCGCGGTATTGACCGGGAACCGGCTAAGTTGTTGCAACAAACCGCAGACAACATTGCGGCAAACACCCGGACTGCCAAACAACAGGTATCGACAAATACTTCCCGGTTGTTGTGGCTTATATTGTCGTCGTCAGTGTTGCTGAGCGTGTTGTGTATTGTTTACCTGGTATTTAACCTACGTCGCAATATTGTTAAGCCTACCCGGGAAATCGCTCAATGTCTTAAGAGCATGGAACAAAAAGCCTACGATTACCAACTGACCTATCACAGCGAGCACGAGTTGGGCCTGGTAGCCAGCGCAACGCGTCACCTGCAAAGTAAGCTGCAGGATACGGTGGGATTGTTGTCTGAAGCGTAAGGACAAATGCAACGATCACAGGAGTTGTTAACTGATGTCAGTACAACCATTGATCGGGGGGCGAGGGAGCAGCATGAGTCGTCAGAGTCGCTGTCTACCGCAAATCACAAGCTGGATGAAATTGTCAAAAGTCTGGTTGCTATTACAACCCAGGTTTCCGTCGCATCAAACAATTCACAGCAACAGGCCAATGAGTGCTACACCACATTCGAAAGAGCCAACCAGGGCTTTGCGGAGCTGGCTAAAACCGTCACTTCGGCCAGCCAGATAGTTAACGAGCTGCAGGCTCGCAGTGCCAGTATCTTAACGGTCGTCAATGTCATCAACGAGATTGCCGATCAAACGAATTTACTCGCTCTGAATGCGGCAATTGAGGCCGCCCGGGCGGGTGAACACGGACGCGGTTTCGCCGTGGTGGCAGATGAAGTGCGCGCGCTCGCGGCCAAAACGCAGCAGTCTACCCAAGAGATCAACGCGATTTTAAGCGCGTTTGAGGGCGACGCCACAAAGGCCGTAACGGCCATGAAAAGCGGTCAGGCGCACGCCAGTGAAAATGCCAGCAACGCCCAACATGCGCTAACTCTGCTCAATGAGCTGGTGACTTACATCGAAGAGACGCAAAGTGTGGTGGCCACGTTAAACGATGCCGCAAACGATCAGTCAGACATTCATCATCAACTCAATGAGGTGATTGCTAATGTGATGCGCTCTGCAGAAAATTATCACAGCCTGTCGCGAAGTAATGACATCTCCAACGCCATGGGCGTGATGACAAAAAATGTCACTGCGGTGGTCTCTGCACTGAGCCGATAGCCGAAAATCGCTGTACAATACTTATCACATTGACACATTGCGCGCCGGGCCAGAAAGCACTGCCCGGTGCCGCGCGGCGAGGTAGATTTGACAGAGGTTCCACCGTTAGTTTTTCATCCAATTTACAGTCAACTGGAATTGCCTTACCGGCATCGCTTTCCGATAGAAAAGTATCAGGGAATATATGACGCGCTGCGCCTGCAGGGCGTACCGGCAGACACATTTGTGCAGCCAAAACCGGTATTGGTAAATCAGCTGCTGGCCCATTACGACAGCGATTATGTTAATGCCTTACTGCACGGAACCCTGGCCAAACAGGCTATGCGCCGGATTGGGTTTCCCTGGTCTGAGCAATTAATAAAACGCAGTTTAACCGCGGTGGGGGGCACTATTACCACGGCCAGACTTGCCATTCAGCACGGCCTGGCGCTGAATCTTACGGGCGGTTATCATCATGCCGCCGGCGATTTTGGCGCCGGATTTTGTTTGTTCAACGACCTGTATCTCGCGGCAAAAACAATGCTGAATGAACCCGGTATCGATTCGGTGCTGATCATTGATTTGGATGTGCATCAGGGCGATGGTACTGCGCTGCTGGCCGAAAACGATCCGTCAGTCATTACCCTGTCATTACACGGCGAGAAAAACTTCCCACACCGCAAACAACGCTCAGATATGGATTTTCCGTTGCCTAAAGGGCTCGGCGATGATGATTATATGAATGTATTGGATGAGGCGCTCACCACGGCCCGACGCTTGTATTCGCCGGATGCTGTTATCTACGATGCCGGCGTCGATGTGCATGAGCATGACGACCTTGGGCTGCTCAATATTTCAACTCAGGGGGTGTTGGCCCGCGATAGCATGGTTTTTAACTGGTGCAAGGCCCGCGATTTGCCGGTCGCCGCGGTAATCGGGGGCGGCTACCAGCGCGATATTGACGCGTTGGTGGCCGTGCATTTACAGCTCTACCGGGCGGCGGGCGTCATTGACTAATGTCCCCCTGAAGCGGGCTAAAACGAGGTCAGCTGAAAACCAATTCCGATGCGATTCTGGCGGCGATTGTAATCTATCAGGCTGTCGCCATAGCCATTAAAGTACTGCAAGGCGAGCTCATAACGCGGCGATAGTGGATAGCTTAATGATAGCTCTACACTGCCGCGATTATTATCCCACGACAGATTGTTGCGTAACCGGGTGAGCAATCCCCAGCGACCAAAACGGGTGCCGTAGCCAATTTCAATGCGGCCGTAATAGTCATTAATATTGGGATTGTCGTCGCCGGTGGGATCGTCGGGTGAGGTTTTCGCGTCTTCCGGGATGCGATACCAGGTTCTGAGATAGTAAATGTCATCGGCATCGCTGAACAAATTCGTCAGCATGATACGGTTCCAACTGCGTGAACGTTCCTCACTTTGACCATTGGACATGTGATTAAAGCCTAATTGCAGCGCGTTAAAGTCGATGCCCAGTATCTTTATGCCGGTATTCCACTGGTAGAATATTTCTGGCTCGTAATTGGTCTCACGAAAGGGCTTGGAAACCTCATTATTATACAGTTGCCAAAAAGAGGTCAGGGTAAAACCAAAATACACGCCCTCAACCGATTCTGTGCGGGTATACAGAGGCAATTTAATACTAATCTGAAACTTGGCCTCTTTGTTATCGACGTTGTCGGTGTTTAACCCGGCATTACCTAAAGCATTGGGGTTGTCGGTGTAGGTAAAAGGCAGAAAATAATTACGTTTGTACTGGGTAATGGCAAAGGCATTCCCTAACAGTTGTTTGTCTGCTTCGAATCGGCGACTAAACACACTGGGTCGGGCGATTAACCCGCCTTGTCGTGTGGTGGTGGCGTGTGCCTGAGTGTCTTGCTTATCATCACCAGGTTGTTCTGCGGCGATGACAAAATTCGTTGTGGCGAACACGAATAAGATGCCTGATAAAATCCGGCTACTGGCCTTGAGCGGCAAAATCAATGGTAAGTCCTTCATAAGCGGCGACGAGCTCCAGCGGTGATTCGGCGATGTTGATGTACTGGTTGCAATGTTCAATCACCGCGTCGATGTCTTCATCCGTGCGGCTTGGGTCATGACTGTAGAGAGCAAGTCGTTTGGCGTTACATGCCATTGCCAGCTTGACAGCTTCTTCGGCAACGGAGTGTCCCCAACCACTTTTTTCCGGCATATCGCTGAGCATGTACTGCGCATCGTGAATAATGAGATCAGCATTGCGCGCAAAATCAACAAAGGCCAGAAAGTCGGTGTCTTTTTTATAAGGCGGATAGAGTTCGTTGTCGGTAATGTAAGCAACCTTGTAGCCATTTTCGGCGATGGCGTAGGCACTGCCTTTTCCAGGGTGATTCATCGGCAGCCGGCTAATGGTTGCACCGTTTAGTTTCCAGTGTTCAACGTTTGCCGGTTGCGGGTTAATTGAAATCTTAGCGGCCAATGCAGAAAAAGGCACCGGAAACACCGAGCCCTGCATTTGCTTAATAATGGCATCGTCTTCCGGCAGGTTGGTTTGCCCCGGGGTGATATTGATCTCCCGGCCAGACTGATAGATCGGGGCAAAAAAAGGAAAGCCCTGAATATGATCCCAGTGGTTGTGCGTTAGCAGTATGTTCACCGGGGTGTCCTTTTTAATCAGCTTATCGCCGAGTAAACGGATACCGGTGCCCGCATCAAGGACGATGTCGGTACCGTCACTTAGCTCGATATGCACGCACGCAGTATTGCCGCCATAGCGCACGTATTGCGCGCCCGGTGTTGGAATGGAACCTCTCACACCATAGAAGGCTAACTGCATGCTGAATCCTTGCTGACGCCGGTGTAAACCGGCACTACTTACAATGCGCCAATAAATGCCGCCGCTTCAGATAAGTTTAATAGAGTTTTTTCGCCCGTGCGGCGATTTTTGTACTCAATTTGTTGATTATCTAAATTACGTTCGCCAATGACGATGCTATGCGGCACGCCAACTAATTCCATGTCTTTAAACATCACGCCCGGGCGTTCTTTGCGATCATCAAACAACACATCAACCCCGCTTGCGACTAACTCGGCGTATAGTGCCTCCGCGGCTTCCTGAATGCGCTGTGACTTATGCATGTTCATCGGGATCAGGGCAATTTTAAACGGCGCGATGGGATCCGGCCAAATGATGCCGTGTTCATCATGGTTTTGTTCAATTGCCGCAGCAACGATGCGTGAAACACCAATGCCATAGCAACCCATGCTCAAAATTTCGTGCTTGCCGGTTTCGTTCAGCACACCACAATTCATGGCTTTGGAATATTTATCGCCCAGCTGGAATATATGTCCTACCTCAATACCGCGCTTGATTTCGATGCTGCCTTTGCCATCCGGCGACGGATCACCGGCTTCAATGTTACGCAGATCAGCAGCGCTAATCGATGCATCCTTCAGGGCCGCTGCCGCAACGTAGTCGGCAATCACCGGCACACTAACATCAGCCAGGTTAACCGCATCACTGCCTGTGCCCAGTACTGCTTTAAAGGTGTCTTCACTGGCGATTACCAAAGGTGCGGCAACATCTGTTAATTTTTCTGCCTTAATATCATTGAGGCTGTGCGCCGCTGACAACACCAACAACACCCATTCAGGGGCATCGTCGTTTTCTTCGTTGCTTTCGGCTTTAACCAGAATATATTGCAGCGCATCGACGGTCGCCGTGTCCAGCGGTAACGTCTCTGCCATCTCTACGTTGGCGGCGTAATCAGATTCACTGGAAAAGGCAATAGCGTCTTCGCCGGAGGCGGCTAATACATGGAATTCGTGGGAGACACTGCCACCAATTGAACCTGAGTCGGCAATTACCGCGCGGTAATCTAACTGCATGCGTTCGAAAATACTGCAGTAAGCTTTATACATGTCATCGTAAGTTTGCTGCAGCGATTCAGGCGTTAAATGAAAGCTATAGGCGTCTTTCATGGTGAATTCGCGGCCACGCATAACCCCAAACCGCGGGCGAACTTCGTCGCGGAATTTGGTTTGAATTTGATAAAGGTTGAGCGGTAGCTGCTTGTAGCTGCT
This sequence comes from Alteromonas gilva, assembly GCF_028595265.1. NCBI lineage: Bacteria > Pseudomonadati > Pseudomonadota > Gammaproteobacteria > Alteromonadales > Alteromonadaceae > Alteromonas > Alteromonas gilva. Next base: position 445,620 of record NZ_JAQQXP010000003.1, read on the forward strand.
GATTTCGTTGCTCACCAACGCGGTGATCACTTCTTCGTGCGTCGGGCCTAATACAAAATCGCGCTGGTGGCGGTCTTTAATGCGCAGCAGTTCCGGGCCGTATTCTTCCCAACGGCCTGATTCCTGCCACAAATCAGCAGGCTGCACTACCGGCATAAGCACTTCAACGGCACCGGCTTTGTTCATTTCTTCCCGAACAATATTGGCAACCTTGTTTAATACCCGCAGTCCGGTCGGTAGCCAGGTGTAAAGACCGGCAGCGAGTTTGCGGACCATACCGGCCCTGAGCATAAGCTGATGACTGATAATCTCAGCGTCAGCAGGTGTTTCTTTTTGTGTTGCTAATAAGTACTGACTAGTGCGCATTGGTTGCGTTTATCCGTTGAATGATTACAAAACCCACGTATTCTAGCAGCGTTAACTGCGCTTACATAGCCCTGTCGGGCAGTTGTTCTATTGCCGTCACCACGACCGTGGCATTTTTTACCTGCCAGTGAATATCACGGTCGTAAAAAATCACCCGGTAAGTCCTGGCATCGTTGTTTTCCCGTTGCCGGTAGGCCGGGCGCGGATCCTGACCCAGACACTGCACAATTAGCGCGCGCAGATCTTCGTGAGGTTGCTGCAACAGTTGTCTGGTTGCAGCAGGAGTAAACTCCACATGCCGAGCCGGCAGTGGATGCTGGTCTAGCAAGGTTGCCTTGGCATCGACAATACTGTCACTGTACGCCAGATAGGGTTTAACATCGATAATAGGCGTACCGTCGAGTAAATCAATGCCGCTAACATGGAGTTTTATTTTTCCATTGATATGCTCCACACCCAGATTACGCACGGCCGACATGCCAATTCCGTTAGGTCGAAAGGTGCTGCGCGAGGCAAAAACACCGAGCCGGCTATTGCCACCTAAGCGCGGCGCTCTGACTGTTGGCGTCCAGCCCTGATCGAGGTTTTCGTGGAATAAAAACAATAACCACAAATGCGAGTAGGTGGATATTTCGCGCCAACAATTGGGATCATTGAATTCAGGCTCAAATGCGACCGTACCCTGAGCGTTGACCAGTGATGGCTGACGGGGAATGGCAAACTTTTGCTTAAAAGGCGAGGATAACGTGCCAATCGGCGTTAACTGATAAGCCCTGGGCTCAGACATAGGTTGCAACACTTTCGTAGTAGACTGAAATAAAAATCACATAGTTAGTATGTATAGTAACGTCACTATCGCATTACTGGTAGTCCCTGGAATACTTTTCGCCCGCTGCTTAGCGGGCTTTTTTATTTGCGCGACAGAGTGTGCAACGACGAGCACAGATAACGACGTCGCCATACAGGCGTAGCGAAATTAGTGAGGGTCTACTCAGTTGCCGGTGCCTGTCTTAAAGGCATTGAGTTGTTTTTTAAGGTGAGCGCAACCTAACCGTTCCGTTGTTGCAATGTTATTTTGCGGGATGCTTTCCGGTTGATCATAATAAGCTAAAGCCTGTTCAATATCGGCTTCGCGAATAATATGCATGACCGGGTGCGGCGCACGGTTAGTGTAGTGGCTGGGGGCATCTGCAGACTCCCCGGCAAACAGGTAGTCAGGATGAAAACTGGCAAGCTGGTAAATGCCTTCATACTGCCAGTGTTCCAGCGATTGCTGGGCCATGTCCATGAGCAACAGGTAGTCATCGAAGGACGCCCAGCCAGCAGACAGGACGATGAGCGTCGTTGATGTGTCACTGTGTTGGTCAAGGTAGTGAAATTCTGCCTGTAGTGCGTGAAGGACGTCAGCCATGTCATGAAACGAAAGATCAACGTAGCGAATACTGTTGCGTTCTCTGACATGGCGGGCAAAGGGGCAAAAATTATGGCCGATAACCATGCTGTCCAGCCAGCGTTCCACCTGCTGGCAGGCTACCGACAGTGTATCGCTACTCATGAGTGAAATTTAACGTAAGACTCCAGCGTGTTTTCAATCAGGCTGGCAACTGTCATTGGACCAACGCCACCGGGAACCGGCGTTATCCAGCCCGCGCGCTCCTTGGCTTTATCAAACTCTACGTCGCCAACCAGGGTACCATCAGCCGTGCGGTTGATACCTACATCAATAACAATGGCGCCGGGTTTAATCCAGTCTCCGGGAATAAACGCGGGTTTGCCCACTGCCACAACAAGCAAATCTGCCCGGCTTACATGACTTTTTAAGTCCTGGGTGAATTTATGACAGGTGGTGACGGTACAACCTGCCAGCAACAACTCTAAAGACATCGGGCGACCGACAATATTGGATGCGCCTACGATTACCGCATCCATGCCTTTAACCGGGCGTTTGGTTGCTTCAATCATTGTCATAATGCCTTTCGGCGTGCACGGGCGCAGGGCCGGAATACGTTGCGCCAAACGGCCAATATTGTAAGGGTGAAAACCGTCTACATCTTTGTGCGGATGAATACGTTCGAGAATTTCCTCGGCATTGAGACCGGCCGGTAACGGCAATTGCACCAGAATACCGTCGATGGTGTTGTCGGTATTAAGCTCATCGATCAGCGACAGCAGTTTTTCCTGTGAGGTATCGGCTGGCAAATCGTAAGAACGGGATTCGAAACCCACCTCATCACAGGCTTTACGTTTATTGGAAACATACACTTGTGAAGCCGGATCACTACCGACTAAAACAACAGCCAGGCCAGGCTGTCTTTTTTTGGCTGCTTTGAGTGAATCGACATAAATGGCGACGTCACGTCGTACTTGCTTGGCAATAAGCTTGCCGTCAATCAGGTGCGCGGTCATAGGAGCTGCTTAATTGTTAAGATTACAGATAACAGTTTATTTTCCCATATTTGTGCTCAACATGGCAAAGCCCTGTGATAATTTATTTACATTAAAGCAAAAAATGCTGGTTTTTTTACCGACTTGCTGTCTTTCTGAGCATCCGCAAATTTTCGGTAAAAAAGTGTTTGACGAGGTAGGGGCAAGCCGGTAATATGCGCCCCCCGTAGCGGTAGTGAAGTTCACACCATTACGACAGTCGGTGAGTGGCGCAGCTTGGTAGCGCACTTGTTTTGGGTACAAGGGGTCGCAGGTTCAAATCCTGTCTCACCGACCACTTTTTGTTAGCGTAGATTCGCCGAGCGTCCGTAGCTCAGCTGGATAGAGCAACGGCCTTCTAAGCCGTGGGTCGCAGGTTCGAATCCTGCCGGATGCGCCACGCGAAACCGGCAAAGCAAAAAGAAGTAAAATAATAGATACCTTACCAGTACTATTTTTGTATACTTAAGTAACACCTCAGTGGTGGGCGTAGCTCAGTTGGTAGAGCCCCGGATTGTGATTCCGGTTGTCGTGGGTTCAAGTCCCATCGTCCACCCCATTTCTTTGCGGGAGTGGTGGAATTGGTAGACACGCTGGATTTAGGTTCCAGTGCTTCACGGCGTGAGAGTTCAAGTCTCTCCTTCCGCACCATTTCAGTAAAACCAAATACAGTCGGTGAGTGGCGCAGCTTGGTAGCGCACTTGTTTTGGGTACAAGGGGTCGCAGGTTCAAATCCTGTCTCACCGACCATTTCTTAGTTATACGTTTCGCATTACTTATTTGTTGTGTTAGTTCGTCGCTCAGGGCGATGCCGCACATACAGTGTGCAATCGTTTCGTTTTACGCCTTCTTTGATTGAATTTTAACTCAGCGTGCTTTCGTTAATATTGTCTGACGATATCCGGGTATAATCTGTTTATTCTGTTGGCGTTCAACCCGCCGAATCGCTAGTGCCGATCGTGGGGTTTCTCCATAAGCTTTGCCAGCACCTGCATTGTCGTTCGACAACATCGATATAGTACTCGCTCATACTGCGGCTTTTTTAAGCGTTTTAGGGTTTAATTGTTAATTCTTTAACAAGCGTATCCAGAAAGCGCTGATTTATGCTCGACTCTGATGATGTCAAACTGTATACTACTGCGTCTTTTTAAGGCAGCGCGTACATTTAAGCGCGATGAAACGACCTCTTACCCAGAGTAATATTCACTTATAAAAAGTGGCGGGCGAGAGGCTGGAATATAAAGCGTATTAGGCGCAAAGTTGAGGTAATACAATGCAAGTTTCAGTCGAGACGACTCAGGGTTTAGAACGCCGTCTTACTATTACTGTTCCTGCTGAGTCAGTAGATAACGCTGTTAAATCGCGTTTACAGCAATTAGCTAAAACTCAGCGTATTAACGGTTTCCGTCCAGGTAAAGTACCAGTAAGCGTAATTAAGAAACGTTATGGGCAAGCGGTTCGTCAGGAAGTGTCTGGCGACGTAATGCAACAGAATTTCTATCAGGCCATCGTGCAGGAAAAAATTAATCCTGCTGGTATGCCTGCCTTTGAACTGACCAAAGACAAAGACGGGGAAGACCTGGAATTTGTCGCGAAGTTTGAAGTATACCCAGAAGTAGAAGTTAAGGGTGTTTCTGACATCGAGTTAGAGAAGACGGTTGTTGAAATCAACGACGAAGATCTTGATAACATGCTTGAAACACTGCAAAAGCAACACGGCGAATGGAAAGAAGTACGTCGTAAAGCTCGCAAAGACGATCGTATCGTGATTGACTTTGTTGGCACGGTTGACGGTGAAGAATTCGAAGGCGGTAAAGCCGAAGACTTTACACTGGAGCTGGGTAAAGAGCGCATGATTCCAGGCTTTGAAAAGCCGTTAGTGGGTGCTAAGAAAGGTGAAGAAGTCATCGTTGATGTGACTTTCCCTGAAGACTATCACGCTGAAGCGTTGAAGGGTAAAGACGCCCAGTTCACTGTTAACGTGAAGAAGGTCGAAGGCCTGACGTTACCCACTGTCGACGAAGAGTTTGCTAAACTGTTTGGTATCGAAGACGGTGACGTTGAAGCGCTGAAAGCCGAAGTGCGTAAAAACATGGAGCGTGAGTTAAGCCAGACACTTAAAGCACAGCTTAAAGAAAACGTGATTTCTAAACTGATTGAGAAGAACGAAGTTGACTTACCTGCTGCTCTGGTTGATCAGGAAGTTAACGCATTACGTGAACAAGCTAAGCAGCGCTTTAGCCAGCAAGGTGGTGGCGCCAACATGCCGGAACTGCCAGCAGAGTTGTTCACTGACAATGCCAAGCGTCGTGTTAGTATTGGTTTACTGTTGGGTGAAATCATCAAGCAGCAAGAGCTGAAAGCAGACCAGGACAAAGTTGACAGCCTGATCGAAACTATGGCGTCTGCGTATGAAGACCCACAGGAAGTTGTAGATTATTACAAAAATAATCAGGAACTGATGCAACAAATGCAAAATGTTGCGCTCGAAGAACAAGCCATCGAGTGGGTTGTTAGTCAGGCCAAAACGACTGAAGTAAATAAAGCGTTTGACGAGGTTATGAACAAACAGGGTTAATTTTATAATCCAAGTTTGACTTATCCTACACGCAACTGTTTAAATGCTCGGTCTGGTCCGAGCATTTTTATTTCTGTAAGTACTTAAGGTAACGCATAATGCATAGCCCGTTTGATCCAATGAATGCCCTGGTCCCAATGGTTGTTGAGCAAACAGCCAAGGGCGAGCGTTCGTACGATATTTATTCTCGTCTACTGAAAGAAAACGTTATTTTCTTAGTTGGTCAGGTTGAAGATCACATGGCCAACCTTATCGTGGCACAAATGTTGTTTCTGGAAGCTGAAAACCCAGAAAAAGATATCTTCTTGTATATCAACTCTCCAGGTGGTTCAGTAACCGCAGGGATGGCGATTTATGACACGATGCGGTTCATTAAGCCTGACGTCAGCACTGTTTGTGTGGGACAGGCGGCCAGTATGGGGGCATTTTTGCTATCCGGTGGCGCCAAAGGTAAGCGTTATTGTTTACCCAATGCGCGCGTTATGATTCACCAGCCGCTAGGTGGTTTCCAGGGTCAGGCGTCTGACTTTGAAATTCACGCCAGAGAAATTCTCAGTATTAAAGAAAAGCTGAATCGGTTAATGGCCGAGCATACCGGTCAGGAGTACGAAAAAGTCGCACATGATACCGATCGTGATAACTTCTTAAGTGCTGCTGAAGCCAAAGATTACGGTATTATCGATCAGGTTTTAACCAATCGATCTGACGCATCGGCGACTAAGTAGTATAGTTATATAAAAACCCGGCGCTGTATGTTGAGTTGACCGGGCAGTGTAGAGGCAAGAATCTATGAGCGATAAACAAGGCAGCGATGGCGATAATAAACTTCTGTATTGCTCGTTTTGTGGAAAAAGCCAACACGAAGTAAGAAAACTCATCGCCGGACCTTCAGTGTTCATTTGCGATGAGTGTGTTGAGCTTTGCAATGATATTATCCGGGAAGAGATCAAAGAGATCTCACCGAATAAACAGAATCAAAACGCATTACCGAAGCCACATGAAATTCATGGTCATTTAAATGATTACGTCATCGGTCAGGACCATGCCAAAAAAGTACTTTCTGTAGCGGTTTATAATCACTACAAGCGCCTGCGTAATGGCGATGTCCACGACGGAGTTGAGTTAGGTAAAAGTAATATTTTGCTTATCGGCCCGACCGGTAGCGGTAAAACATTGCTGGCCGAGACGCTGGCCCGCTTGTTAGACGTACCTTTCACGATGGCTGATGCCACCACGTTAACCGAAGCCGGTTATGTGGGTGAAGACGTTGAGAATATCATTCAGAAGCTATTGCAAAAGTGTGATTACGACGTCGAAAAAGCGCAGCGCGGTATTGTATATATCGACGAAATAGACAAAATCAGTCGCAAGTCTGATAACCCGTCGATTACCCGTGATGTATCCGGTGAAGGTGTTCAGCAGGCATTGCTGAAGCTCATCGAGGGGACAGTCGCGTCGGTGCCGCCGCAAGGCGGTCGTAAACATCCGCAGCAGGAGTTTTTACAGGTTGATACCTCGAAAATTCTGTTTATCTGTGGTGGTGCTTTTGCCGGGCTGGACAAAGTCATTGAGCAGCGCTCTGCTGTTGGCAGTGGCATGGGCTTTGGTGCCGAGGTTAAGTCTAAAGACAACAAACTGGCGGTCTCTGATCTGTTTCGCAAGGTTGAGCCTGAAGATCTGGTGAAGTACGGACTGATCCCGGAATTCATCGGCCGCTTGCCGGTCGTCACCAGTCTTGAAGAACTGAACGAAGAAGCGCTTATTCAGATCTTAAAAGAACCTAAAAATGCCATCACCAAGCAGTACGGTGCATTGTTTGCAATGGAAGATACCGAACTTGAGTTTCGCGAAGATGCGCTATTTGCTATTGCCAAAAAAGCCATGGACCGCAAAACAGGGGCGCGGGGACTGCGTTCTATCGTTGAAGCCGTACTACTGGAAACAATGTACGAGTTGCCTTCCATGGACAACGTCTCTAAAGTCGTTATCGATGAAACAGTTATCAAAGGGGAATCGAAACCCATACTGATTTACGATAACTCAGACAAAAAAGCTGCCAGCGAATAAGCCACAACAAAAAAGGCCCTTTATTAAGGGTCTTTTTTATATCAAAAGTGCACACTTTTAGGCTATGGTTAACATAGTTACAGTAAAACTATTACAGGTTGATTGAACTTTGTCGGCCTATCCCCATATAAGACACACTAGTAGCAAAATTAGAGAAGAAGTATGACGTCAGAGCGAGAAAATCGCATCGAAATTCCTGTACTGGCCTTACGGGACGTGGTTGTTTACCCCCATATGGTCATACCTTTATTTGTCGGGCGAGAAAAATCCATTCGTTGCCTTGAAGCGGCCATGGATAGTGACAAACAAATTTTTTTAGTCGCGCAAAAAGATGCCGGGGTCGATGAACCCAATACCGATGATATCTACACCGTCGGCACTATCGCGACCATTCTTCAATTACTGAAATTACCCGACGGTACAGTCAAGGTATTGGTGGAGGGTAATGTCCGCGGCGAAGTCGCAGAATATACCCAAACTGAACCGTATTTTACCGCCAAAATCGACCGTACAACCGACGAAGAACTGCCGGAAAGTGAGCAAGAAGTACTGATCCGCTCGGCGGTTTCGCAGTTTGAAGGGTACGTAAAACTTAATAAAAAAATCCCGCCTGAAGTACTTACCTCGTTAAACGGTATCGACGATGCTGCCAGACTTGCTGATACCATGGCAGCGCACATGCCGTTAAAGCTTGTTGAAAAGCAAAAAGTACTCGAAATGAAGGGCGTGAACGAACGTCTTGAGTACCTGATGGCGCTTATGGAAGGCGAGATCGATCTGCTGCAGGTTGAAAAGAAAATCCGTACCCGCGTTAAAAAGCAGATGGAAAAGTCGCAGCGTGAGTACTATCTGAATGAGCAAATGAAAGCCATTCAAAAAGAACTCGGTGAGCTCGATGATGCGCCCGATGAATTTGAAGCATTAAGCAAAAAGATCGAAGATGCAAAAATGCCTGCCGAAGCGCAGGATAAAGCTAAGGCTGAGTTGCAGAAGCTGAAAATGATGTCGCCGATGTCGGCGGAAGCGACCGTCGTGCGAAGCTATATCGATTGGTTAACCAGTGTGCCCTGGCATAAGCGCTCAGCGGTGAAAAAAGATCTGGCCAAAGCGGAAGAAGTTTTGGATGCCGACCATTATGGTCTCGAAAAGGTCAAAGAACGCATTATCGAATATCTCGCCGTACAACAACGTGTGCGTAAATTGAAAGGCCCTATTTTGTGTCTGGTGGGCCCACCGGGAGTGGGTAAAACCTCATTGGGGCAGTCGGTAGCCAAAGCAACCGGTCGCAAATATGTACGGATGGCTCTTGGCGGGGTGCGCGACGAAGCCGAGATCCGCGGGCACCGACGCACTTATATTGGCTCTTTACCAGGTAAGCTGATTCAGAAAATGTCTAAGGTAGGGGTTAAAAACCCGCTGTTCCTGCTCGATGAAATCGACAAGATGTCGTCTGACATGCGTGGCGATCCGTCATCGGCATTGCTGGAAGTACTCGACCCGGAGCAAAACAGCAGCTTCAGTGACCATTACCTGGAAGTGGACTATGACTTATCGGATGTGATGTTTGTTGCAACATCCAATAGCATGAACATACCAGGACCTTTACTGGACCGGATGGAAGTGATTCGTTTGTCCGGGTATACCGAAGACGAAAAACTCAACATTGCGACACGTCATTTGATTGCAAAACAGATAGAGCGTAATGGCCTGAAGAAAAACGAGCTCGAAATTGATGACTCGGCCATTATCGGTATGATTCGATATTATACCCGAGAAGCTGGCGTACGCTCACTGGAGCGAGAGATTTCTAAGGTCTGCCGCAAGGCCGTTAAAGATATTCTGCTCAACAAAGCCACTAAAAAAGTGCTGGTTACCCAGGAAAACCTCAAAGACTACTTAGGGGTGCAGCGCTTTGACTATGGTAAAGCGGATAAGAACAATCAAATTGGTCAGGTAACCGGTCTGGCGTGGACACAGGTGGGTGGCGATCTGTTAACCATTGAGACCACCTCCGTGCCCGGAAAAGGCAAAATGACTTCCACGGGTTCACTCGGCGATGTCATGCAGGAGTCTATCTCTGCTGCGATGACCGTGGTGCGTTCGCGCGCTGAGAAGTTACGCATTAATGGCGACTTCTATGAGAAGCGGGATATTCATGTGCACGTGCCGGAAGGGGCAACGCCGAAGGATGGCCCGAGTGCTGGTATCGCGATGTGTACTGCGTTGGTGTCTTCGTTAACCGGAAATCCGGTTAAATGTGAAGTGGCAATGACCGGTGAAATTACCTTACGCGGAGAAGTATTAGCTATCGGCGGTCTTAAAGAGAAGCTTTTAGCAGCTCACCGGGGCGGTATAAAGACGGTTGTCATTCCCAAAGAAAACGAGCGCGATTTGGAAGAAATTCCAGACAATGTTAAACAAGATTTAGCCATTCACCCTGTGCAATGGATAGATGAAGTGCTGGATATTGCGTTGCAGGAACCGGTAGATAGCTTTAAACCGGTAGCGCTGGAGAGTTAATTCTGCACAATTGCACTCGCTATTTCTCAGCAATGGCGAGTGCTGCAGCCAATTTAGTTGCGCGATTGGTTGTTTTTTATTCATATGGTGTGACAAAAGCCGTTTTTTTTAACGTTGGGGGCTTCAAACTCCTAAAAGTTGTGATACCTTTACTGCTGTATTCGCTTGAAGCCTTGTCACTAAAGGGATGGCAGCGATTCAACTAAAAGTTAAAATATTGTAAAGCGAAGCTTGATGTTAATGTTCAAGCTTGCTATAACGTCTGTGCAATGAATTTAATTATTGCTTTGCGGACGAAAGCATAATAACAAACGAAGGGGATCTAATTGTGAACAAGTCTCAACTTATCGATAAAATTGCCGCTGGTGCAGATATTTCCAAAGCTGCTGCTGGGCGTGCACTTGACGCTTTCACTGACTCTGTAACAGATGCGCTGAAAGAAGGCGATCAAGTTGCTCTGGTTGGTTTTGGTACATTCTCTGTAAGAGAACGCTCTGCTCGTAGTGGTCGTAATCCTCAAACAGGTGAGACTATCGAAATTGCTGCAGCGAAAGTGCCTTCTTTCAAAGCAGGTAAAGCGCTGAAAGACGCTTGTAACTAAGCACAGATTTATGTTTTGAAAAGGCGATGGAACCTACCATCGCCTTTTTTATTGCTGTCACCAAAGGATTGGTAATACGGCATTCTATCCGGGTGAATGTTAAGCTATAATCCTCCCCTTATTTGTGCAGCCGTGTAAATGCGGGAACGTATTGTTTTGCGGTTGTAAGAGTTGTATGCAACGGAGTTAAAATCGAGTCATGCTAGAACGGATCAGAGAAGGGTCTCAGGGCCCATGGGCGATGGCGGTTATTGCCCTGATCGTATTAAGTTTTGTGTTTGCCGGCGTGAGCAGTTATGTCGGCTCAACCGGCACAACAGCGGCGGCAGAAGTGAACGGCGAAGCCATTAGTCAGCAGGACGTAGAGCGCGCCTACCAGTCACAACGGGCCCGTTTAGAGTCACAGTTTGGTGAAGGGGTAAGCGCATTATTCAGCGATGAAAATTATTTACGCGAATTCCGCATGAATGTGCTGGACCGTTTAATTGCTGATATGCTGGTTGAACAAAAGGCAGAAGAGCTGGGTTTACGTGTATCCGATCAGCAAATTCGCCAGGCAATCGTGGAGATGCCGGAGTTTCAGTCTGCCGGTAGTTTTGATAACGAACGGTATTTAATGTTACTGCGTCAAAATGGCTTCCAACCCAGTGATTTTCGCGATTATATGCGTCAGGAAATGACCCGTGAGCAGCTCGCCCGTGCTGTGTCAGCCAGTGACTTTAGCTTACCTCAGGAAGTAACGCTTGCACATCGTCTGCAAGGGCAAACCCGTGATGCCGAATACCTGATTGTCGACTCAGCACCTTTTGCCGCGAATATTGAGTTAAGCGACGAAGAAGTGGTGGAGTTTTATCAAAGCAATCTTGCTCGTTTCGATACTCAGGAAAAAGTGAATCTGGCATACGTTTTGTTGTCGATAGACCAACTTACTGATGGTGTCGAAGTCAGCGATGAGGAAATTGAGCAGGCGTATGAGGAAAATATTGGCCAGTATAAAACCACTGAAGAACGCCGTGTATCGCATATCCTGATTGAATTTGGTGATGATAAAGCGGCTGCTGAAGAGCAAGCCGAAGCACTGCTTGAGCAATTACAGCAAGGTCAGGACTTTGCAGAACTGGCGGCAGCGAACTCAGACGATACCTTCTCGGCAGAAAACGGTGGCGATCTTGATTTTATCACCCAGGGCATGATGGATCCGGCCTTTGATGAGGCTGCCTTTGATATTGCCAGTGTTGGTGATACATCGGAGTTGGTGGAAACTGATTTTGGTTATCACATTATTAAGCTAACCGATCTTAAGCCTGTGTCGGTGACCCCATTAAGTGAAGTCAGCGATGAAATTCGGGTGGATCTGGAAACCGATAAGGCCACCGATAAGTTTTACGCATTGCAATCAGAAATGGCTAACCTGGCCTTTGAAGTACCGGATACGCTGGAAGATGTTGCCGGTGCAGTCAATCGCCCCATCCAGGAAACTGGCCTGGTCACACAGGGTCAGGTAAAAGCGCCTCTGAATGTACCAGCGGTAACCAGTAAAATGTTTGATCCGGCATTTATTGCAGAAGGGCTGAACAGCGATATCATCGAAATCAGTGATGATCAGGTTGCGGTTGTGCGTGTTATTGGCCATGAGCCTCAGCGAACTCAGTCACTGGACGAAGTGCGTACCACTATCCTGGCTCAGCTTCGGGCGCAGAAAGCGCAAGAGGCGGCTGCTGCCTGGGCGCGCGGTATCGTAGAACAAATCAAGGCTGGTGAAGAGCCGGCGCTCACCGTTAATGATATGACCGTTGAGTGGCAGCAAAAGGAAGCGATTACCCGCAATAGCAGCGAACTTCCTCGGAACCTGGTTTCAACAGTGTTCACCTTGAGCACCACTGCGCCAAATAACATCGAAGTCAGCAATTTAAGTTCAGGTGATGTCGGTGTGGTTCGGTTAACGGCCGTTAATCAGCCTGAGGCCCTTCCTGAAGAGCAGCTGGAGAGTTTTAAACAGCAACTAACCGCTTCAAAAAGCCAGGCCAACTACCAAAGCTTTGTTGATGCGTTGCGTGCAGCGGCGGATGTCACTATCAATCTGTAATACCTGGTTTAACCACATTATTGATTGCTACTAAAAAACAGGTCTTCGGACCTGTTTTTTTATGTCTGTTGGATGTGACGCTCGGTTAATGAGTCAGCCAGTACATCAGAGTAAAAAATGCCGCAATGACGCAAGAAAACAGCAATATATATTTAAAGCCCTGTTTGCCGTCGGCCACGCTATAGTTATTGATGGTGAGATAGCCAAACCAAATAAGGCTGAGTATTAAAGGAATGAGGACAATTATTTTTATCATAAGCACAGCACCATTTTTAAATAACGTTTCATAAAGCATACGTTAAGTGTTTCCTTTGGGGGCAATAAGATCAAGAATTAATTGCTCCGGTGATGACTCATATAGCCTGCGGGTTATCACCAAAGCAGTTCAGGACCGACGGTATTCAAGGGCCTGCGCTGTAACGGGGGCAGCTGTGAATGTCTGCTGCGCTAAATAGAAGGTGCGTTGTCGGTGCAAAGATGATTTAAGGCTGGCTGATGACGCCTTAACGCACATCTCATTAATAGCAACAACGCCGTTTAACAGTGACGGTGATAAGGTAACTGTTAAGACAGGCTTTGGCGTTGTATGCAGCCACAACAAGGAGACGCCCAGAGCATTAATCAAGCGGGACAAAAAAAGGCCGCAAGCGGGTTGCAGCCTGAGGTTCGGTTATGCCCAAAGCGGGCATAAAGTAAGTACATACTTTCTTTACAGCCTTTATTCAAATAGTGATGTTTGCGTCTGCGTATAACATTGCTATCAGGCCGTTTTAGCCAGCTGATGAGACAGAATATAGCGCTTACGTTTTTTTGGCAGTAGTTTAGCGGAGTCCACTACCACCAGGCCGTCAACACAGTCACAAAAGTCCGGGTCGATGTTGAAATCCAGGAAAGCCACCCCGTCACGCTCACAAACTTCGGTGTATTGCTTGTAAAGCGTTGGCACGTTAACGCCCATATTCGCCAGCAAATGTTTTAGCTGGGTGAATTCTTTTTTGTAGTCTTCACCGTTAAACGAGGTGAGGTTTTCTGCTGCCACGTTAAAGGGAACCTTGGCGCTTGCCTGGCCAAAGCGGGCCGGAAAGTAGGTGGCATAAAACTGTACAATTAAATGTTTGGCGGGCTGCGGATAGCTGTCGCTTAAACTCACCGGACCAAACAGGTAGCGGTAGCCAGGATAGCGGTTTAAGAACGCACCGATGCCAATCCACAGGTAATCAAGACTGCGTTTACCCCAATAGCGCGGCTGAACAAAACTGCGTCCCAGTTCAAGGCCGTTCTCAAACAAAGCAGGATTATGATCCGCATAATTAAATAAGGTCGCCGAATACAGACCGGTAGGGTGATCGGGCTTGCTCAATATACGCGCATCACCAAATCGATAAGCGCCTACAATTTCTAAATCTGTCGCATCCCACAAAATCAGATGGTAGTAATGATTATCGTATTTATCGATATCACGCCGCTGCAATGTTCCTTCGCCAACCGCGCGAAATGCAATTTCCCGTAGCCGGCCAATTTCACGCATGATCACCGAGCTGCCCTGGTGGAGGTACAGGTAAATATGTTTGCCATCAGCGGTTTCACCAAGATGCTCACAGGCCCGTATTGCTCTGGAGAGCTCCTTACGGTCTTCAGGCATGGCAATAGCAGCCTGAGTCGTAAAAATACCCTTACGATTGCTGCCAATGCGATACAGATGACGCTTAAATAGCTTAACCTGATCAGTAAGGCAAATTGACAGTGAATGAAAGCTACTAAACGGAATTAACTCGCCAATCCGCATCGGAATAGACTTGCGGCGTTGCTTAAACATCTCGGTAACCAACAACGCGGTAGCCAGCGGTTTGTAGACCATGGAGACACCGTAAAACAGCGGTGAATTTTTAGCGTCAATAAAGATGGGTAAAATAGGCGATTTCGTGTAGCGGGCGATGCGCAAAAATCCGCTGTGCCACTGGGTATCACGTACGCCCTGGGGACGCAAGCGCGACACTTCGCCGGCAGGGAAAATCAATACCGCCCCTTCGGCGGCCAGGTGCTCATGGATCGCGGCTAAATGTTGTTTAGGTGTACCGCCCTGCATATTGTTGACCGGTAGCAACCTATCGCGCAGAGGCTCGATGGCCATCAGCATTTGATTGGCGACGACTTTTAAATCATGGCGAATTTCTGAAATAAGTTTGATTAAGGCTAAACCGTCAATCGAACCAATAGGGTGGTTGGCAATGATGACAACGCGACCAGAATCCGGAATGCGCTCCCGTTCGGTATCCCGCACCGATGTGCTGACATTAAAATAATCAAGCACCTGCTCGACGAAATCGATATCGTGATAATGTGGGTATGCCTGGCCAAAGTCGGCAATCTCCCGCTCATGCAGCAAATGACGCAATACAAAACGTAATGGCTTGTTAAGCAAGTTGTGTTTTGCAACGTGAGGATAGTACTCACTGAGTAATTCATCGACAGTAAACATAGCGGATACACTTAAAGAAATTTTACCCAACATTAGCAGCCGTTTATGACGAAATGCGCACAGTACTGTTGCAGTTCTTTGACAAATGCGGCAGTGCGCTTGGCTAAGCGGGGGATGGATATCTAACGCCAGGCAGTCCACACGTTCTGCCAAATGGCAGGCACAACCAATTTGCTGCGCTGCCTGATATTCGCTGCGCTGCTTAATACTCGCTGCGCTGCTTAGGCAGCACGATTCGGTTTCACTGCGTCGGCCAGCACCGCAATGTGAGTGCGCTGTTTGAGGTATTCATGAAAGTGCACTAAGGATAATTCGCCGTTACGGCTTTCAACCAGGGCCGAACAGTTTTCTACCCAGTCACCGTCGTTAATGTAATGAACGCCATTGATCATCATGCTTTCCGGGTGGTGAATGTGGCCGCAGATAATACCATCAAGGCCGCGTTCGGCGGCGTAGTCACAGCCTGCATTACGATAGCGCTCAATCGCTTTATTGGCACCTTTGATGTGTTTTTTGATATAGCCGGCCAATGACCAGTAGTGGTTATTTCGCCAGGCTCTGAAACGGTTACACCAACGGTTAAGGAACAAAAGCAAATCGTAGCCCTTGTCGCCAATCCAGGCGTGAAACTTACCCAATGCCACATCAGCGTCAAACTGATCGCCATGCAGCACCAGATATCTCTTTCCTGAGGCGGTAGTGTGCACTAACTCACGTTCTATCTGGATGTCGCCAAAAGACATGCCGGCATATTTTTGAATGGGCGCGTCGTGATTACCCGGCAGATATACCACCCGGGTGCCACGATTGCTCATCGCCATTAGCTCGTGCATGACGCGATTATGGCTGTCCGGCCAGCGAAACTGCTTTTCCATTTGCCACATATCAACAATGTCACCAACCAGATACAGGGTATCGACAGAAATATTATGCAAAAATTCGAGCAGAAATTCGGCTTTACAGTCTTTATTGCCGAGATGGATATCCGATAACCAGACGGCGTTGTAATGAAGTGTTGGCATAGCGTCACCCTTGTCAGTCGCGAGCATTACTGTGCGGTACTGTAGCCGGGGCTATTGACAGTTAAGTGACGATGACTTGACGGTTTGGTGACGAGTAGTTGAAGGTTAAATGACAGGCATAAAAAAAGCGCCGAAGCGCTTTTTTAAACTATTCGTCGGTGGGGATTAACCCAGCGCTTTAATTTGCGCAGCCAGACGGCTCTTATGACGAGCAGCTTTGTTCTTGTGAATCAAACCTTTTGTAGCCATTCTGTCAAGAATTGGAGTGGCAGCAGTCAGTGCAGCCTGGGCACCTTCTTTATCACCAGAGGCGATAGCCGCTACTACTTTTTTAATACTTGTACGAGTCATGGAGCGACGGCTGGCATTATGCTGGCGACGCTTTTCGGCTTGAATTGCACGTTTCTTAGCAGACTTGATGTTAGCCAAGGTGTAACTCCCAAAAAAATTCATGTCAAAAACGAGGGTGCGGATTGTGCCTAGATACCGGCTATTTGTCAAACAATTTATCGAAGTTATCGGTATTTTTATTAACGGTGGTGATGACTGCCGTATTTTGCGACGCGCTGCGATACAACTTTTAACCGCTGCACAATACAATAAAGCGCCCTTTAAGGCAATACGTCTGCTTTGCCAAAGGCCGCTTTGGCTGCGGCATTGCGCCGCGGTGTACGCGCCGTGGCTGGCTATCGCCCATGCCATATGGCGAGGTGATACGCAGACATTAACCGCACAATTTAGTTAGCTCACTTTTGTCTGTTTACGCTAGAATAGCGCAAAATAGCTATCGGTGATGACGCTTTCGTTCAGCGTGCACCCAAAAAGGATTGTCGTGTCGAGGAAATTAATTAAATCGGGCCTGATTGTCAGTACCATGACATTGCTTTCGCGGGTCCTGGGGTTGGTAAGGGATGTGGTGATTGCCCGCTTTATGGGGGATGGCGCGGCGGCAGATGTGTTCTTTTTTGCCAATAAGATCCCTAATTTTCTGCGCCGCCTGTTTGCAGAGGGTGCATTCGCGCAAGCATTTATTCCGGTCCTCACCGAAGTCCATGCCGAACGGGATGAAAGCCAGTTACGCCTCTTTGTTGCCCATGTCTCAGGCACCCTCGGCGCTATTGTGTTTGTTACGGCATTGTTAGGCGTGATCATTTCACCGGTGATTACGGCCCTGTTTGGTGCCGGCTGGTTTATTGACTACCTCAACGACGAGCCGGCTGGCGACAAGTTTGAACTAGCCAGTACCATGCTCAAAATTACCTTTCCTTACATTGCGTTTATTTCACTAACCGGCTTGTCCGGGGCGATTTTAAATACACTCAATAAATTCGCCGTCGCGTCATTTACGCCGGTATTGCTCAACGTATGTATTATTGCCTGCGCCTACTGGCTCACCCCCTTCATGGAGCAACCAGCATTTGCGTTAGCCTGGGGAGTGTTTATCGGCGGTATTGTGCAGTTAGGCTTTCAGTTACCGTTTTTATATCGGGCGGGGTTGTTAGTTAAACCCCGCTGGGGATGGCGTGACCCCGGCGTCGTAAAGGTCAGAACCTTAATGATTCCAGCTTTGTTTGGCGTGTCGGTGGGACAGATCAACTTGCTGCTGGATACCTTTATTGCCAGTTTTCTGGTAACCGGCTCCATCAGCTGGTTGTATTATTCCGACCGCTTGCTGGAGTTTCCCTTAGGGCTGTTCGGCATTGCTATTGCCACGGTTATTTTGCCCACCTTATCGCGTAATCACGTGGGTAAGGACGCCCTCGGGTTTGCTGGTAATATGGACTGGGCGGTACGTATGGTGTGCTTACTTGGCATTCCTGCTGCGGCAGGGCTTGGGGTATTGGCCGAACCCATACTGTCGGTCATATTTCAACGTGGTGCTTTTACCGCTGAAACTGCTCGTATGGCCTCTTATAGCCTGATGGCTTATGCCTTTGGCTTACTGAGTTTTATGCTGGTAAAGGTATTGGCGCCGGGTTACTACTCGCGCCAGGATACCAAAACACCGGTTAAAATTGGCGTCGGTTGTATGGCTGCCAACATGGTGTTTAATCTTATTTTTGCCATACCGTATGGCTATATTGGCCTGGCCATTGCCACGAGCCTGTCAGCCACTCTGAATGCGGCGTTGCTCTATGTTGGCCTGAGCCGTCAAAAGGTCTATACCCTGAGTCGTTTGACCATTGGTTTTGTCGTGCGTGTGGTGTTGGCTACATGCGCGATGGTAGCGGCCATCGTGTGGTTTCAGCAGGATGTAACATTTACTGCGTTGACCTTCAGCGAGCAACTGGCGTCTTTAATGCTGACAATCGGCATTGCGCTGGCGGTGTTTGGCACCAGCATGCTCGCTATGGGTATTCGTCTGCGACATTTTAAATCTCAGCACATTAAGGCCTCTTAGCGATTGGTATTGCTGGCCGGGTAGTTTATAATCGGCCGCTTTGTAGCATTTTCATCTCAATAAAGGTTGCTGTTAAACGTGGAGCTAATCCGGGGCCTTAACAATTTAAAAGCCCATCATCACGGGTGCGTACTGACTATTGGCAAGTTTGACGGTGTTCATTTGGGGCATCAGGCTGTACTTGATAGTGTTATTAAGCAAGCCCGGCGCTTGTCCTTGCCCGCCACAGTTATGGTTTTCGAACCGCATCCTGAAGAGGTATTTACGCCACATTCCGCGCCGGCGCGGATCAGTCCGCTTGCTGAAAAGTACCAGTTGCTCAAAGCCCAGGGAGTGGACCGGCTGTTATGTGTCAGGTTTAACGCTGCCTTTGCTGCTCAGTCTGCTGATACGTTTATTGAGCAGTTGTTGGTGCAAAAGCTGGGCGTGAAATTTTTAGTTGTAGGCGATGACTTTCGTTTCGGTAAAGGCCGCACCGGTGATTTTGACCGTTTGCAGCAAGCCGGTGAAAAGTACGGTTTTGAGCTGGTAAGTACGCAAAGTTACCGGATGGCAGATTGCCGCATAAGTTCCACGGCGGTGCGCGAAGCTCTGGCCGATGGAAACTTTAGCCTCGCGCACAATATGCTAGGGCGGGCATTTTTTATTTCCGGGCGGGTGATTCACGGCGAAAAGAAAGGCCGTACTATTGGATTCCCCACCGCGAATGTATTGCTAAATCGCTGCCAAACCCCCATTACCGGGGTATTCGCAGTGAAACTCAATATCGCTGGCAGCTACTATACCGGGGTTGCTAATATCGGTTCCAGGCCAACCGTTAATGGCCAGCGTAAGCAGTTAGAAGTGCATATCTTTGACTTTGAAGGCTCCTTATATGGCCAGCGGATCCAGGTAATGCCGGTGGCAAAAATTCGAGATGAGAAACGCTTTGACGGGCTTGATGCCCTGCGTCAGCAAATCGCACGCGATGTTGAGCAGGCACAGCAAGTATTAATGAATAACGACGACCTGTTACAGGTCTGAACCGGGTTGACACCCGATAACGTGGACGGATAGAACAAACGCTATGAGTGATTACAAAGCCACATTGAATTTGCCTGAAACGCCATTCCCCATGCGCGGGAATCTGGCTAATCGCGAACCTCAAATGTTGAAAGACTGGGAACAACAAGGCTTGTATCAGCAGATTCGCCAGGCGAAATCGGGCAAACCACCCTTTGTGCTGCATGATGGCCCTCCCTACGCCAATGGCGATATTCACATTGGTCATGCGGTGAATAAAATCCTCAAAGATATTATTGTGAAGTCTAAAACACTGGCCGATTTTGACGCGCCTTATGTGCCGGGCTGGGATTGTCACGGCTTACCCATCGAGCTTATGGTTGAAAAGAAAGTGGGTAAACCGGGTAACAAGGTTAGCGCAGCGGAGTTTCGTCAGAAATGCCGTGATTACGCGCAAAAGCAAATCGATGGGCAATTGGCCGACTTTAAACGTCTGGGGGTTTTTGGTGAATGGGATAATCCCTACAAAACCATGAATTTTGACTCCGAAGCCAATATCGTTCGGGCGTTAGGTAAAATCATCGATGCGGGCCATCTTGAGAAAGGCTTTAAGCCGGTTCATTGGTGTACCGATTGTGGTTCGGCGCTGGCCGAAGCCGAAGTGGAATATCAGGATAAAACCTCGCCGGCAATTGACGTCAAGTTTCCTCTCAAAGACGTGGCAACCTTTGCCAGTGCCTTTGGTGTCGATGCTGACGCGCTCAATGCCCATAAAGCCGGTGTTGTTATCTGGACTACCACCCCCTGGACATTGCCTGCTAACCTGGCCGTGAGTCTGCATCCTGAACTTGAATACTCGCTGGTAGAGTATGGCGACGACAAACAGTGGATCATGCTGGCGACTGATTTGGTGGCAAGCTGTATGCAGCGTTACGGTCAGCAAGACTATACAACGGTTGCTACCTGCCTGGGCGCAGCGCTCGACAAAGCACATTTGCAGCACCCCTTTCTAGACAAGACATCGTTAATTGTACTGGGCGATCACGTTACAACCGACGCTGGTACCGGCTGTGTACACACAGCGCCTGCACACGGCGTAGATGACTTTAATGTGTGTAAGGGTTATGACATTGAGGTGTATAACCCGGTAGGTAACAATGGTGTCTTCCTGGAAAATACGCCGCTTTTTGCCGGTCAGCATGTATTTAAGGCAAACCCCCTTATCACTGAGACGGTAGCGGAACACGGCAACCTTATTCTCAATGTTGCCTTTGAGCACAGCTATCCTCACTGTTGGCGACATAAAACGCCGATCATCTTCCGAGCGACGCCGCAGTGGTTTATCAGTATGGATAAGCTCGACTTACGCGGCCAGTCACTGAAACAAATAAAACAGACGCAGTGGATTCCTGAGTGGGGCGAAAACCGCATTGCCAAGATGGTAGAGGGGCGTCCGGACTGGTGTATTTCGCGCCAACGTACCTGGGGCGTGCCGATCCCGCTGTATGTGCACAAAATCACTGGTGAATTGCATCCGCAAACCAGCGGTCTCATTGCACAGGTCGCAGCGGAAATTGAAAAATCCGGCATACAGGCCTGGTGGGATATTGATGATGCGGCTTTACTTGGCAGTGATGCCGATCAATACGACAAGGTCACCGATACCCTGGATGTCTGGTTTGATTCAGGCGTTACCCATTTCTTTGTAGTCGATTGTCGCGATGATATCCCGGCGAGTGCGGATCTGTATTTAGAAGGGTCAGATCAACACCGTGGCTGGTTTATGTCATCACTGATGACATCGACGGCGATGCATGGTCATGCGCCTTACAAGCAGGTGCTCACTCATGGCTTTACCGTGGATGCGCAGGGTAAAAAGATGTCTAAATCGCTGGGCAACGTGGTCGCACCGCAGGAGGTCACCAATAAGCTTGGCGCGGATATTTTACGTTTATGGGTGGCGTCTACCGATTACCGTGGTGAGATCACTGTTTCTGACGAAATCCTCAAACGTGCCGCGGATAATTACCGACGTCTGCGCAATACCGCGCGCTTCTTGCTGGCCAACTTAAACGGCTTCAATCCGCTGACAGACGCTGTGCCTGAACAAGACATGGTAGCTTTGGACCGTTGGATCGTGGCGCGGGCGAAGCAGCTCCAGGCTGACATTATCGCCTCCTATGATAAATACGACTTGCTGGTGGTGTCACAAAAACTTAGCCATTTTTGCTCTATTGAGCTCGGCAGTTTTTATCTGGATATTATTAAAGATCGCCAGTACACGGCTAAAGGTGACAGCGTCGCTCGTCGCTCTTGTCAGACTGCGCTGTATCATATTGCCGAGGCGCTGGTGCGCTGGATGGCGCCTATTACCAGCTTTACTGCGCAGGAAATCTGGCAGGAGTTACCGGGTGAGCGCGCTAAATTTGTGTTTACCGAAAGTTGGTATAACGGCCTGGATGCATTCTCGTCCGACAGCCAGTTTAGCGATACTTACTGGCAGCAACTCATGGCGGTTAAGGATGCGGTTAACCACGCACTTGAACAAGCACGAAAAGCACAGCTTTTAGGTGGCTCACTGGAAGCGGCAATAACGCTGTACGCCGATGATACGCTTAAACAACAGCTTGAGCTATTGGCCGATGAACTGCGCTTTGTGTTGATCACATCGGGTGTCACGGTTGCCAGCCTTGCTGACAAGCCTGCCGACGCCAGTAAGACTGACGTTGAAGGTTTGTACGTGGCAGTGGCGAAAAGCACCGGTGAGAAATGCGTACGTTGCTGGCATGTCCGGGATGATGTGGGTTCACATACATCGCACCCTGAGCTGTGCGGACGTTGCGTCACCAATGTTGATGGTGAAGGTGAAGAGCGCCACTATGCCTAGTCCAATAGTGAACTTATTTCGCACCACCGGTTTACGTTTTTTATGGATAAGTGCGATAACAGTGGTACTGGATCTGTGGAGTAAATATGCCGTCATGGATAACATGGAGTTATATGAGTCCATTCAGGTGACAGCGTTTTTTAACCTGACCTATGTGCATAATTATGGCGCTGCATTTAGCTTTTTACATGGCGCCGGTGGCTGGCAACGATGGTTCTTTACTGCCATCGCTGTCACTGTCTGCGTCGTTATTCTATGGTGGTTAAAGCAGACTCCACGGCAGCAAAAGCTGTTGCCCGTGGCGTTTAGCTTTATTCTGGGTGGTGCACTGGGTAACGTGTACGACCGCATCAACCATGGCTATGTGGTCGACTTTCTCGATTTTTACGTAAATACCTGGCATTGGCCGGCCTTCAATATTGCCGACAGCGCTATTTTTATTGGTGCGGCGTTATTGATTTGGGATATGTTGACCTCTAAGAGTGACGACACCCTGGCTAAAAAGCGCACTCACGCCAATCGTTAACCTAACTGACAACCTAGTAAGCCAGAGAGAATTTATTGTGACTGAACAAGTAGCGACAATTCGGGATAACAGCGAAGTTATTATGCATTTCGACCTTAAACTCTCTGATGGATCAGCGGCCGACAGTACCCGGGTCAATAAGAAACCCGCCAAGTTGGTGATGGGCGATGGTAGCCTGACGCCCAATTTTGAAGCATGTTTGCGCGGTTTAAGCGCCGGCGATAAAAAGTCATTTGAACTTGCCCCTGATGATGCCTTTGGGCAGCCCAACCCGGATAATATTCACCACATGGACCGCAGTCGGTTCGGTGCCGATATGGCGTTGGAAGAAGGTATGATTATGGCGTTTTCGCAGCCGGACGGCAGCGAAGTGCCCGGTATTGTTCGCAGTATCGCGGGTGATTCTGTTACCATCGATTTTAACCATCCTCTGGCTGGACAAACTGTCATCTTTGATGTTGAAATCATCGATGTTATCAACGCCGAACGCTAAGGAACCCGTCATATGCAAATTCATTTAGCTAATCCCCGCGGCTTTTGTGCCGGCGTTGACCGGGCGATTACCATCGTTGAGCGTGCCCTGGAAATATTTCAACCGCCTATTTATGTGCGCCACGAAGTGGTGCATAACAAGTTTGTGGTGGATGGGCTCAAAGAGCGCGGCGCGATATTTGTCGATGAACTGCATGAAGTGCCAGACGATAACATTGTGATTTTCTCAGCCCATGGAGTCTCTCAGGCGGTGCGCCAGGAAGCGCAGCGACGTGGCCTGAAAGTCTTTGATGCCACCTGTCCGTTAGTGACCAAGGTTCATCTTGAGGTGACTCGCGCCAGTCGTCGTGGCACCGAATGCATACTCATTGGTCATGCTGGTCATCCTGAAGTGGAAGGCACCATGGGACAGTATGATAATCCGCAGGGTGGGATTTATTTGGTAGAGTCGATTGCCGACGTTGAGCAACTTAAGGTTAAGAACCCCCAGGCGTTGTATTACTGTAGTCAGACAACGCTGTCGGTAGACGATACCGCCGAAGTGATTGATGCCCTCAGAGAACGTTTTCCGGCCATTGAAGGGCCTCGTAAAGATGACATTTGCTATGCCACACAAAACCGTCAGGATGCGGTGCGTGAGTTGGCAGAGGACTGTGAAGTGTTGCTGGTCGTTGGGGCACAAAACAGTTCTAACTCCAACCGCTTACGCGAGCTGGCGGGTAAAATTGGCGCCCAGGCTTACCTTATAGCGGACGAAAGGTGTATACAGCGTGAATGGCTGGAGGGGGTTCAACATATCGGTGTGACCGCCGGTGCTTCAGCGCCCGAAGTATTAGTAAAACGCGTTATTCAGCGTTTACTCGACTGGGGGGCGACCCAGGCCTCCGAGCGTAGCGGGCGCGAAGAAAGTATCGAATTTGCGGTGCCTAAAGAGTTACGAATCAAGCAAGTTAGTTAGGATGCTACCAACAAGTCGCTGGCAGGCGGTTTAACGACTGATCAAGGGTCAGTGCTGTACAGCCGCTGTCAGAGGTCTGACTCCCCTTTGCGGTCGCAGTAAGCGTAAAGGTGGTGGCGCTGACGTTACTTACCGAAAACGTGTAAAAATCTGATGACGGAAGCGTTATGTCGGCTGCCGTGGCGTAGCTGACATTTTGTAACCGGTAGTTTTCCTGGCGCATATGCAATTGCATCAACGCCGTTTGAGCATCTCCCCGGCGTGATTCTCTTACCTGATTTTGGTAAGCCGGAATGGCGACTGCGGCTAAAATCCCCATAATAACAATAGTAATCATCAATTCTATCAGGGTGAAACCGGTACTTTTTGCTTGCTGTTGCATAGTTTGAATATACCCACTAATTAAAATAAATACGTGCTTGTTGACGTATGCAGCATAGAATAAATCAAATACGAAATGTGTTGTGTATTGGTTATGCTAGCTGTGTATATAAAAATATGCCAAGAAACGACGAAAATTGATGCGAAGGTATTGCTATGCGCCAGATAAAGCTACAACAAGGAGTGTCGCTCATCGAAGTCCTCATTGTTGTTGCCATTATTGGTGTGGTACTGACGCTCACCGCGCCAGCCGTTACCTCTTTGCAGCAGCGTCTTACCGTGAAGGGTGCAGTAGAGAATATCTACTTTTTACTGCAGTTGGGTAAAAGCAATGCGATTCGTCAAAGCAATACAATTACGGTGGATACCCACGCTGACACCAGCGGTTGGTGTATGGGAATAACCGATAACCCGAATTGTGATTGCGCAACAGTAAACAGCTGCACCGTGGATGGCCGGGAGCAGGTCGTTAGTTCAGCAGACTTCTCACAGGTTATGATGCAAAATATTACCTTTGACGCAAACGGTCAGGCTCAGTTTGACGGTATACGCGGGATGCCGCCGCTTGGCGCGGCGCAGTTAGAAGTGTCCGACAACACCAATACGGTGCGGCTCAGCATTACGCCCACAGGGCGGGTGGATATATGCAATGTGGCCGGCGACATCGGAGGCTACGACGCATGCTAACTAACAGGCGTGAACAAGGATACACCCTGGTTGAAATCATGATCGCCATGGTTTTGGCTGTCGGCTCGCTGACAGCTGTCGCGTCGTTGGTGGGGTATGGTATTGGCGTCAATGCCAATCTGCTTAACAGCGCGCGTCTGAATGAAGAGTTGGGCAATGCCTATGCGTTGATGGCCAGCGATTTACGTCGTACGGGCTACACCAGCAGCACAGTTGCACTGGTGACAGACCCGGCCAATAACCCCTCACCATTTAATAACACGATTGTCGTCGGTGCTTTCGCCGGTGAACCTGCCAACAGCTGTATCTTATTTGCCTATGACAGCAACGATAATGGCGTATTAGATATTGCAGGCCCCGATGAACGCTTTGGTTTTCGTTTACGTGAAGGGGCTATTGAAATTCGCCGTAACGGCGCACTGTGTACCGATATTGGATGGGAAGACATTACCGACAGTGACTATATTGATGTTGAAAACCTGTTATTCACGCTTAACCAGGTGACTGATAACGGTATTACTACAAGTACCGTAGAGCTCACCCTGCTTGGTGTGCTGGTGGACAATGGTAATTTTTCGCGCGAGTACCGCTCTGAAATAGCAGTGAGAAATTATGATAGCTAAGTCTTGTTGTAGCGCTGCTCAGCGCGGTGCGGTTATCCTCACCGCCGTCATCCTGTTACTCACACTGGCAACGCTGGTGACGCTCTATACCGGCAGGGTAAAGTCCTTTGAAAACCAAATCATCCTCAATAGCCAAAACCGAACTATGGCATTTAACGTTGCTGAAGCCGGCCTGATGCGAGCCCTGGGTGTACTGACCGAAAATCCGCGCTGGGATGGCGCACTTTTTACTGAGGTAATGCCGGGGCAGGGGCGCTTTTCGGTGGCGGGAAACTGGCAAAATATTACCCGTGAATCATCCGTACTACGATTAGTTACCCTGCAGTCAACCGGGATATCGCCAGATGGTTTATCCACTGTTGTAGTGCAGGAGCAAGCATTACTTTATTCGGTTATTGCTAATCCACCGGACGTGCCACTGATTGTTGCCGGCGGCCTGGATGTAAGCGGTAATTTTGAAGTGGTGGCCAATCCTAATGGCGGCGGCGAGGGAGTGCCGTTATCTATCTGGACTGACCTTGATGTCGATATGAATAATGGTAGCGGCACAACCTGTGGTCTGCAGGAATTTACCGATGGTAACTGTAGCGGTTCCCCTTACTCCGAAAAAGGCTTTCAGGACTTAGATATTCTCGATAACGATCCGGATTTTCCGGATGATCTACTGGAATACATCTTTAATGTACCAGAAGCCGAGTGGGCGAGTTTGCGGGCAGAAGCAGATCAAACGCTGCTGTCGTGCGCGTCGCTGGGGCCTGCCAGTGTTGGGCTTATATGGGTAGATGGTGATTGTCAGCTCAATGCCGGTACCATCGTAGGTAGTGCCACGGACCCGGTGATTTTAATTGTTACCGATGGCGATCTCACCATGAATGGCGGTGCCGAAATCAACGGCATGGTGTTTTCGTTTCGCAAGCCAACTACTGTGGCAGCATTTGAAGTGAATATGCTCGGTAGTGCCAGAGTCAATGGTGTGGTGGCTTCTAATCACCCGGTTGGTCACGCAAACGGCACCTACAATTCGGTTTACGATGCGAATGTCCTGGACCAGTTACAACAACATGACGCCTTCCAGCGTGTCGCACGAGTTCCCGGTAGCTGGCGGGATTTTTAGAGGGCAAAATTATGCGTGGTTTTTCATTAATAGAAGTGTTGATTGCATCATTGATCATTATGCTTGGTGTGACCGGCTTTGTAACGCTTCAGTCTGCTTACATGCGCAGCGATGCCGACACTAACCTGCGTCAGGTCGCCATTCAGATGGCACAGGAAAAGCTGGACGACCTGCGCCGTTTTAATGTCATCGAAACTACCCCCGGCCAGATTGCGTATGACGATATTAATACTAACGTGGGTGGCAGCATACAAGCGGGCGACGCAAATGTGACCATCGGCGCTGACAATAAGTCTTATGCTTTTAACCGACAGTGGAATGTGGTTGAGCAATATTTTGTTGATACCGATTTTGACGGTATTGAAGACAGCTGGTTGGACGCCCCTGCCATTGGCGGCCTGGGCTTACCTGTGCCAGCACTGCCGGCCCAAAAGCAGGTTTCGGTTACCATCGGGTGGACTGATACTGAAGGCAATGCCATGAGTGTGGTGGTTGACGGCAATATTGCGCCGGTTAGCGCAGCCAACAGCTTGCAGGCGATCAATGAGAGCGATAATGCCAAGGTACAGCCTGAAGTCGCTTATGTTCCGGGGTTGGCGCCTGATGTTATCTCCTACGACTTAGGCAATAACGAAAGTGTGGAAACCAGCAAACCGGTGCCTGATATTTCCAACCAGGGCGACAACAATGTGGTGCAATTTGAAACCATTCGTTACGAGAGTAATGCCCAAATTGCGGAAAAGCTCGAGCAGGAAGATTTTTTAACCCTTAATTGCAGTTGTAAACTGGCAGGCTCCGGGGATGGCTATACACCGGCAATGACCGTACTTGATGGCGAGGAACTCGTGGTGAAACGCGGTGAAAAAGTCACCAAGGATATCGGTGTAGTTGCCGACAGTAAGCAACCTGCGCTATGCAATGTGTGTTGTCGCGATCATCACGATACGTCGTCGATGATCGCCAGTGAAACCTACTACCGGGCCGAAGCCGGGTTGCCTCACGCCCATTATGATTACCAGGGGGCCGGGAACTTTGTCAAAGCCAGCGGGGTTGGCGATCCCTACACTGAAGCGTGTCGCTTTAAGCGTCTCGACGGTTTTTATGAGCTTTATCCGGACTGGCAGCTTATTGATATTATTGAGTTTGAAACGTCTTACTTAAATGTTGATAGCGTCATTGCAAATTATCGCACGTACACCGAGGGAGTCATTGCCAGTGACATCCAGGGCTCAGCGTATCCGGTGAAACCGACCGATCGGAATATTGAGGTACCACCGGGGGGGTATCAGTTAATTGCGCGCGGTATCTACCTGGATAGAATGACAACGGCTCATCGAAACGCGGTCAAGGCGAAAATTAGCGCCGGCGATCCACAATGGAAGGCCCTGGTGCCATTTTACGACATTAACCTTACCTTACTGTCGGACTGGCAGTCGGCCAATACCAACGTTGCTACGGTCACTAACGAAGCCATTGAGACGATTATCGATCCGAGCAATAATTATTACGGTACTTACAGCCGCGGGCGCGCAGAAGCATTGAATGATGGCAGTACCAATATGAGTGTAACGGCCTTTGCCAATAATGCTGGTATAACCGGCACCGATCCGGTGTCGCCATTAGAATATAGTCAACGGTTAAGTGATGTCTCTATGCTGGTGACGGTTGACAGCAAATCCAGCGCCGAGAAGTTTTTTGGTATCATCGGCAATATCAGCTGTTTGATTACACAGAATAACGTGACCAAATCATGCGAGACCAATAACACCAATAAAGCGGAATATGTCGACTTATCAGACATGATTATTACGGTCACGCCAAGCAAATTCATTTGTCCCGTGACGGTGCCAAAGGGTAAATCGACACCATTTTTCAGTTGTACCAATGTCTCTGAAAACTGGCTCGGTAGCATAGAGTTTAACATCAGTAAGCCCGGCTACGGCGTGTCTTACAAAATTCAAATGCC
The DNA here is from genome assembly GCF_028595265.1 of Alteromonas gilva. Taxonomy (NCBI): domain Bacteria; kingdom Pseudomonadati; phylum Pseudomonadota; class Gammaproteobacteria; order Alteromonadales; family Alteromonadaceae; genus Alteromonas; species Alteromonas gilva. The sequence continues at coordinate 474,800 of NZ_JAQQXP010000003.1, forward strand.
AGATGGAAGCGTGATTGATGCTAACCAAATCACCCTTACGTCAGGGCTGACGGGTACATCTAATCAGGAATACGGCGTTATCATAGAGCTTAATCAAACCTATTAACAGTGCGGATAGTGACCTGTTGGTGGGGTGAGAGTGCAGACTCTGACTCTGCCAGTGTTACTTACGATCAATTTATACTGCTCCGTGTCATTGCTTAAGGTTAGCGAGCCGGCGTAACCACCGGCCAGACCTCTGGGAGGGGTAAAACGTGACTGGTTATCGTAGTTGGTAAAGGTAGACGCTGTTATCGACGTAAAACGAAACTCCCGCCACCGGACAACAGACTCTACTCCCATTATTGTGCAACTCGAGGCCACCCGGCAATCACAGTCAGTGGTGTCGGTGGTGCCGATACACCATTGATTACCCGGGTGAATGTCGACAACAATATTGTGCTGCTGCATAACGGCGTGGCTTCGTGCAAACTGGAACGAAAAATAAGCCGCCTGAATCGCTCCCTTTAAGTAATGGCTGTTCAGTAACGAGCGAAACCCGGCGGTACCCTGACTCGCAATAACAGTAACAACGGTAATTGCAATCAGCAGTTGTATAAGCGTAAATCCACCCCGATGTTGGTGCATAGTCTGTGTCCTGTAAGTGTTGGCAGACCATAGTAGAAATAACCAATAGCGCTGAGAACTGCGCCAAAGTATGGATTATCCTGCGGCAAGAACATGTTGCTCCGGCTAAGCGGTGTACCTGCGATAACGAGGCGATACCCCAGCGCCATCGATACGACTGTAAGGCGTTACCCTGTGGGGCGAGGTCAATCCAGGCGAAGAATCTTACTGCGACGGTATAATGCCTGCTGACAAGGTCACCAATTTTAACGTAGACTGTATACAGGTACTTAAAACACTCTGGATTATCTAATGGATAAACAAGCAGTTATTGAAGAAATGAAAGTGTTACCCAGTATCGACGTTGAGTTCGAAGTAGCGCGTAGGGTAGGTTTTATTAAACGGCAACTTAAGCAATCCGGTATGAATGCCCTGGTACTGGGCATTAGCGGTGGTATCGATTCGTGCACCCTGGGCCGGTTGGCACAGTTGGCCGTCGATGAGCTTAATGACGAGCATCACGAAAGTTATCAGTTTATCGCGGTGCGCTTGCCTTATCATGTACAAGCCGACGAAGATGATGCGCAGGCGTCGATCGATTTTATCAAGCCATCAAAATCTATTGCAGTGAATGTGCAGCCCGGCGCTGATGCTATCCATCAGCAAACCAGCGCGGCGCTTGATGCTGCTGGTTTGTTACCCGCCGACGAAGCAAAGCAGGACTTTGTAAAAGGTAATGTGAAAGCCCGGACCCGTATGGTCATTCAGTATGAAATAGCCGGTATGCTTGACGGGCTGGTGCTAGGCACCGATCACTCGGCTGAAAACATTACCGGCTTCTACACCAAATATGGCGATGGGGCATGTGATTTGGCGCCCCTGTTTGGTTTAAGTAAACGTCAGGTGCGTCAGGTGGCGGAGCATCTGGGTGCCCCTGCCAAAATTATTCATAAAGCGCCCACGGCCGATCTGGAAACCCTGACGCCGCAAAAGGCCGATGAGCAAGCGCTCGGACTCACCTATGATCAAATAGATGATTTTCTCGAAAATAAAGCGGTTGCACCGGAAGTATCGGAAAAGTTACTGTATATTTATAATCGTACGCAGCATAAACGTGTACCTATTCCTACTATTTACGATGAGTAAGCGACAATGAAAAAAATTGAAGCAATCGTTAAACCTTTTAAACTCGACGAAGTTCGTGAAGCTCTGGCAGATGTTGGTATCGCAGGTATGACGGTGACCGAAGTCAAAGGTTTCGGTCGTCAGAAAGGCCATACCGAATTGTACCGCGGGGCGGAATATCAGGTTGATTTTTTACCCAAGGTAAAAATTGAAATCGTCCTTGATGATGAGCGTGTAGAAATGGCGGTGGAGACTATCCTCAAGTCTGCCAAGACCGGTAAAATTGGCGACGGTAAAATCTTTATCTACAACGTTGAGCAGGCCGTTCGGATCCGGACATCAGAATCCGGTGACGAAGCGATATAATCAGACGCAGTGGTATCTGTAAAACAAAAAAAGCGGCGTGTGTTTACACGCCGCTTTTTTATTTCGAATTGCTCTAATTAATGGTTACAACCACCCGCACCGTGAACGTGGCCGTGGGTCAGTTCATCCTGGGTGGGCTCGCGTACATCGAGTATCTCAACTGAAAATGACAGAGCAATACCAGCGAGCGGATGGTTACCATCGATAATGACTTCGTCATCGGTTTTTTCTACCACAATAACCGACTGCTCTCCGGCGTCGGTGGTTGCCCGAAACTGCATGCCGGGCTCCACATCCATGCCATCAAACATCGTGGCTGGCACTGCCTGAACCAAATGATCAAGGCGCTCGCCATAGGCTTTCTCTGGCGCAATAGTGACGTCAAATTTCTCGCCTGAAGATTTTCCCTGTAACGCTTCCTCGAGTCCGCTAATTAAAAAACGGCTGCCCAAGAGAGCTGATAGCGGCTCGCCACCAGTCGAAGAATCAAGCTCAGTGCCGTCTTCAGTGCTTACCGTGTAGTGAAGCGTTACGACACTATTTGGAGAAATTTGCATAGTACCTGCCTTAATGGTTTTTTAGGTGAATGTTTGAAATTATCAGTGATTAATCTAGCGTATACGGCAAGTCGCAATGGATCAACTCTGCCGCTGTAAAAGTCGAGAGCCGGAAGGCATCATCGGCGCTGGTATTGTTGTTGACGATTGCCAGGATCCAGGTTTCTTCGCCAAGTTCGGCGAGCTGTAAAATTGTGCCACCAGAACGCCAGTGCTCACCGGCCTGTTTTTCCAGTTGAATAGCGCCATCAGCGGCGGCAGCACCAGACGAAGCCTCAGCAGCGATTGCGGTATCAAGTTTAAACACCATCGCGGCCCGTTTGTTTTTACCCAAATAGCGCGTTCGGGCCACAACTTCCTGGCCCATATAACAACCCTTATTAAAGTCAATTGCGTTCAGCGCCTGCAGATTCATCATTTGCGGCACATATTGATTAACGTGAGAGGCGGTTGTGAGCCAGGGAATACCTGCACGAATTTGCAGGGCATCAAAAACGGCTTCGTGATAACACACTATGCCGTCCTGAGAAAGTGATTGCTCAAAGGCCTGAAGGTGTTGTGAATCAATGCCGACTAACAAAGACCCTGCCGGATAATCAAGCTGCAGCGCTATTCCGGCAGGAGACTCTGACAGCGTTAACGCCTTATCGGGCAAACTCGTCATGAGCGTTTTCAACTGTGCTTTAGCGGCGTCGCCGGCAACATAAAAATAGTGGTATTTTGGCTCATCCGGGGCAATAGTAATTTTTGAAAACACCCCGTACTTTTGCAGCTGAGCTGTGGTCGCCTCTAACGCTGCTTTAGGCCCCAGTAATACCAATGCAGAGCTGGTGTGTGCCAGCAAACTGATACTCCAGCTCTTGCCCTTAAAGTCGCAATGAGCCGTGCGGCGAACCTCGCCTTGCGCCAATTTATTTACGTCGACGGTGAGTTGGCTGTGCAAAAAAGTGCTCGCATCGTCACCGGTTAACCGAAGCCCGGCCATCGTCTCCAAAGGCACAATAAAGTTGGCCGCCAGGTCTTTCAGGTTCGCAGGCATTACTGGTTGTAGTTGCATAATCTTAAGCACACTCATTGGTAAGTTTTAGCATTCTGGTAAGTATGTGGGGCGCAATATCAGAAGTTCAAGGGGGGCGTCGTGGCGAGCTTGGCAGACACTGTTACAAAACCGATCCGAAGCGGCTTTAGGTCAGTATCAACCACCTACCAACCGTGATATATTTGCGACCATGTCAATTACACCGAATCAACCTGTTATGTTTACTGCAAAGCGTTATGCTCGTTTAAAATGGGCTTGCCGTCGCGGCATGCTGGAGCTGGATGTACTGTTACTGCCGTTTGTAGAGGAAGCGTTTAATGATTTGTCGGAGCAGGATAAAGAAACCTTTGAACGATTATTAACCTGCGACGACCCGGATTTATTTGCCTGGTTCATGGGGCATCAACGCTGCGAGGATCCTGAACTGGCAAAGTTAGTTGCAACCGTTGTTAACCGAGTCAAAGTATAACGTCAGGCTGGCACTGACAAGGTGCTGGTGGCAACCGCGTCTGTGGCTGAGTGCCTCGGCGTGCGCCATAGCGGTATTGTTGAGTGAGCACCCTGAATGGACGCTGTTAGTGTGCTTGGTAGCAATGGGGCTTTACTGGTGTTTACCGCCAGCTGACACTAAACGACGGCGCAGCACGGTAGAGCAGGTGACGGTATCGGAGTCCGGTCGTTGGGTACCCCTGGTCGCTGAGCGTAACGACAGTCAGGACGCCTGGCAAATAGAAAGCCGTTCTAAGTTGTTGCCATTTGCGTTATATCTGGTGATGGTCAGCGAACGCACCGGGCGGCGAAAATCGCTTTGGATTTTTCCCCGGCATACCAGCGAACTCAGTTACCGGCGACTGGCCAGGATTGTTTTTCGGCAAGGAATACTCTGATTGGTAAATTTATACATCAACGCACTGTTTAAAAAACGCATTCCTATCACGGCTGACAGTTTAGACGCACTGCAGCGTGCTCCGGTGCTGTGGCAAACCTTTTCACCCAGCGTTAAACATTATCATCGCTACTGTCGATTACTGGACTGGCAAAATCAGGCGCAGGTCCATCCCCTTTACTGGCAGGTTCGCGCGCTCCCGCTGCAGCTTAAGTTACTGTCTCACCCGAAAAGCCCGTTTGCCCTGTTGGGGCTGGTGCACCTTGATAACGAAGTAACCGAATATGCTGATGTCCGGGTGGATATTCCCTGCGAAATGGTCGCCCGGTTTAACCGGGTCTATCAGCACCGTAGAGGTCTGGCCGTGGTTGTTCAGGTAACGGCGACGCAACGGGGTCGGCGAGTGTATGATGCGGCAGGCACGTATTTAATGCGCCGGGCGGGCAAAATACCCGGATTAGCCGGCTATGAAGGGCGCAATCAACCGGCCTCTGAGGAAGAACATGATGTGGCGCTGTTTTCGTTTAGTCCCGCTGATGTGCGTCGTTATGCGTGGATCTCCGGCGATGTTAACCCGATACACCTCAGTACGCTGACCGCACGTCTGTTTGGCTTTAAACGCGCTATAGCGCACGGTATGTTTACCAGCGGCCGCGCTATTGCCGCCCTTGACGCGCAACAGCCACTCAGTGGCGAAGCGCTGTCGATATATTTTAAGCGGCCCATGCTATTACCGGCTGACGCGCAGTTGCGCGCCGGTCCGCGCGCTTCCAGCCAATCTTTCTCGTTACAGTCGACCCGTCAGGCAGATCATGCTGAGACCTTTATAGAAGGCATCATTCACCGCTAACGGACTAGCGCTCGAAACCGCCGGTTAAATTACCCGGCTCCGGAGTGCTGTTTGACTTCAAAGGTGTCAATATGGAAGGGCTGGCCGATCCTGAGCGCTCCGGATAATCCAGGTTATAGTGTAACCCCCGGCTTTCTGCGCGCTGCATAGCACAGCGCACGATGAGTTCAGCCACAGTGACCAGATTACGCAGCTCTAACAAGTTATTGCTGACACGAAAGTTCGAGTAATATTCGGTAATTTCCTGTTCCAGCAGTTTAATTCTGCGCATCGCTCGCTCAAGGCGTTTGTTGGTTCGCACAATGCCGACATAATCCCACATGAACAGTCGCAATTCGTGCCAGTTGTGCTGAATAATGACTTCCTCATCTGAATTGGTAACTTTGCTCTCATCCCAGGGGGAAATCGGCTCTTCAGAAGTGGGTTCATCCAGGCGCGCCAAAATGTGCTGCGCTGCTGAGCGGGCAAATACCACGCACTCAAGCAGCGAGTTTGATGCCATACGGTTGGCACCGTGCAACCCAGTGTAGGCCACTTCGCCTACCGCATACACATTGTCGAGATCGGTACGGGCATTAATATCGGTCATCACGCCGCCGCAACTATAGTGGGCAGCAGGCACAACCGGGATGGGCTCGCGGGTAATATCAATGCCGAGTGACCGGCAGCGACGATAAATATTAGGAAAATGTTTTACGATAAAGTCAGCGGGTTTGTGGCTGATGTCTAAATACATACAGTCAGCGCCCAGACGTTTCATTTCGTAGTCAATGGCACGTGCTACCACATCCCGTGGCGCCAGTTCCTTGCGAGGGTCAAACTTTTCCATGAAAGGGGTGCCATCGGCATGCACCAGTTTTGCCCCTTCGCCGCGTAATGCTTCGGAAATCAGAAAGTTGCGGGCCTGTGGATGAAAAAGGCAGGTGGGATGAAACTGGTTAAACTCCATATTGGCCACGCGACAGCCCGCGCGCCAGGCCATCGCAATGCCGTCACCACTGGCGATATCCGGGTTCGAGGTATACTGGTACACTTTACTAGCACCGCCGGTAGCCAGGGTTATAAAGCGGCTGCGGATGACCTCTACCTGCTGGCGTTTGCGGTTCCACACATACACGCCTTTGCAATGGTTGCTGGCTTGTTCACTTTTAATTAAATCAATGGCGTTATAGCGTTCAAAAATATGAATATTAGGATGCTGTGACACCGCTTCATTCAGGGTGATTTGCAGAGCTTCGCCGGTGGCGTCGGCGGCATGCAGTATGCGCCTGAAACTGTGTCCGCCTTCGCGGGTGAGATGGTAACGGTTGTTGCCATCGCCACTGTTATCCTGATCAAAAGGGACACCGTGTTCAATCAGCCATTCCATCGCGCTCTTGGCATTTTGTGCGGTAAAGCGGACAACATCTTCGTCGCACAGATGGGCGCCGGCCTCGAGGGTATCCTGCACATGTGACTCTATGGAGTCGCGTTCGTCGAATACTGCAGCAATGCCACCTTGTGCATAGCGTGTAGAACCCTCATTACAGTCGCTTTTACTGACCAGAATAATACGGCAATAATTCGCGAGTGAAAGTGCCAGACTTAAACCGGCGGCGCCAGAGCCAATAATAAGAACATCACAACTGTGCTCAATATTAGCGTCGCCAGCATTAACCGCTGTATTAGGTGAAGAAGAATTTGAATTCATGTAGTGTAAGGTTCACAATGCGTGATTTCTGGCAAGTCTAATAAAACTCGGCGCAAACGTAAAAGGTTAAACACCATACAAGTGTGCTTTTTCATTAATACCTGGTGTTTAGTTGGGTTAAATAAAAAAAGATCACACTCTTTGCGAACTTTTTGCAAAACACGAAGTCTACTCAATTGCTTGCATGAGCTGTTTGGAATTTAGTTAGTAGGAGAAATAGCTCGAATGAGCGAGCAGATAACTGATCAGCAGTTGGTTGAACGCGTCCAGCGGGGCGATAAAAATGCGTTTAACCTACTGGTAACGCGCTATCAGCATAAAGTAATGCACCTGGTATCGCGCTATGTGAAAAACACCGGCGATGTAGCAGATGTCACGCAGGAAGCTTTTATTAAAGCGTACCGGGCGTTACCCAATTTTCGGGGCGACAGTGCTTTTTACACGTGGTTGTATCGCATAGCCGTAAACAGTGCAAAGAACTATATCGTGGCCCAGGGGCGTAAGCCGCCTGCCAGCGATGTGGATGCTGATGACGCAGATTACTTTGAAGGCAGCGATGCCTTAAAAGAGCATTCTTCACCAGAACGTAGTGTGTTGACTGATGAGCTGGAAGCAACCTTGTATAACGCAATGGAAAAGCTACCAGATGATCTGCGTATGGCAATTACCCTGCGAGAAATCGAAGGATTAAGTTATGAAGAGATTGCAAATGTAATGGCTTGCCCTGTTGGCACCGTGCGCTCGAGAATATTCAGAGCCAGGGAAGCCATAGATAAAGTCATTCAACCATTACTGGAAACTTGATATTGAGCTTAAGGGCTTGGATCAGTTAAAGTAGATTTTGAAACGGTGGTCTAGTGGCTGGATAGTTACCAGCCGGGCGTAACCAGGAAAGTACTATATGACGCAGCAACACGAAAAATTATCGGCTTTTATGGACGGCGAACTTAATGAAAGTGAGTTTGTTGACAATCTTAAAAACGATAGTGAGTTACTGGCAAAATGGCGAAGCTACCATGTAATCCGCAGCGGTTTACGCAAAGAAGCGTCGGTCATGCCGGAGTTTGATATTACTGCTCAGGTTGCGGCAGCTTTAGATGACGAAGCAACTGTCTTGGCACCGAGGTCAAAATGGAAAACAATGCCTGTTATTGGCAAAATTGTACCCCTGATACGTCAGTCGGGTCAGTTTGCAGTGGCGGCTTCGGTGGCGGCAGCGGTGATACTGGGCGTTCAGCAAATGAATATGCCGGCTCCGGAAGAACCGTTTACCACTTATCAGACACTGGGTGTCCCTCAGGCAGGGATGGCGCCGGTAAGTCTGGAACAAAGCAACATGGTGCCGAATACGCAAAATGTAGACAGCGATGCAAAACTGCAAAAACGTCGTCAAATCAATGCGTTGCTTGCCGACCATGAACAACAGCTAAAATTAAAGCAAGCTGAAGAACAAGCAAAACACATAGCGGAACCCGAAGCTAACCAGCCTTAATGAAGAAGTTAACGATGAGATTTTTAAAACAACGCACTGCTTTGGCAGTGCGTTTGTTGTTTGTGGCAGGCCTGTCTCTTGGCAATCAGGCCTTGGCCCTGCCGCAACAAAGTGCTACCGACAGCGAGTTACCGGTGCCATCTGACGCGTCGCCGGACAATGAGTCTGAAAGCAATGGTATAGATCAGGTAGAACGGTTGTCTCTTAACGGCTTGGAATGGCTGGAACGACTGGCACAAGCTAACCGACAATCTAATTTTGAAGTGTCATTTGTGCTTACCCGTCCCGGTCAGGAAGTTATTCCCTACTTGTGGCGTCACGCGCTGCTCGAAAACGGACTGGAAGCTGAGCAGCTGAATTTACAAAATGGCCCTGGCCAGGAAATGATTCGGCTTGGTAATGTCGTCAGTGTATTTGAGCCGGATGTACAACCTTACAGTATTTACGCTGATGCGATCACCGGGCCACTGCCCAGTGATTTGTTGTATGAGCCGCAGGCGCTGGTGGATGCCTATCAGTTTATCACCATCGGGCGAACGCGGGTTTCCGGTCGGCCAGCGCAACAACTGCGTATCGTTAGCCGTGACAACAAACGTTACAATTACCAGCTGTGGCTTGACGAAGAAACCGGCATGCTGCTCAAGCTTAATATGGTAGATTTACAGGGCGCGTTGTTGGAACAAGTGCAGGTGACGGGCATAAAAGTCAGTCCGGAGCCTGCGCCATACTTTGCCAAAATCAACCCTCAGGCGTTGCCCAGCGCCGTGGCCATGACGCCAAAAACGCGTCAGCATCAGTGGGAAGTCCAGTTTATTCCAGTGGGTATGCAGGAAATTAAGCGCGAGACCCGCCGACTTGCAATGACCGGGCAGGTAGTTGAATACAAGTTATTCAGTGATGGCATGGTTGATGTATCCGTTTACGTCCAGCCGGCCCATGATTCTCTCGACTCCGATGTAGTACTGCGCCATTCCACCAATACCTTCCTGTCGCTCACCACCGGGCAGATACAAATTACTGTGATTGGCAAAGTGCCGCCGGCCACAGCCTATGAGATCGCCCATTCGTTGCGTGCAGTGGGGACCTGATGATTACCGAGACAGCCAAAGTTGTGGCGGTGGACGATGATTTAATTACAGTGAGTGCCTCGGTGAAAACCGGCTGCAGTCAGTGTCAGCTGAGCAGTGATTGCGGCACCAGTGCGGTGGCAAAAGCGTTTACCCCGCGTCAACAGCTCCTGTCACTGCGTTCGCCATTGCCGCTGCGCGTTGGAGACCATGTTGTGATCGGCATTCCTGAGCAACGCGTGTTGTTAGCCTCCTGGTTGTTGTATATCGTGCCATTGTTGAGCCTGGTGGGCAGTACGGTATTGCTAAGTCAGTTTACCGCCTGGCATGAACTGGTGGTGTTTGCCATTGGGCTGTTGCTGTCGAGCGCCAGTTTGTGGCTGGTTTCACGGTTTTTCAAGCGCCAACAACACAGCCGTTTTGAGCCGGTGATCATCACTCAGAAGCCCAACAAGGCGCTGCCACTCTAATCCCATCAGCAAACCAAAGCCGGTCAATGGCGAATAGTTAAGCTTGATATTCGCTTTTAAGGCAATAAGTAGGTAAAATCCGCATCCTCGAACGGTGTCTGGGTGATTCGGCTAGCTTATTTTTCAGCCATATCGACAGGCGATTGAACAAATTATTTTGTAGGTAATTTCCAAGCATTATGCAACATAAGCACATACGCAACTTCTCTATCATTGCGCACATCGACCACGGTAAGTCGACATTGTCGGATCGGCTGATTCAACATTGCGGAGGCTTAACCGAACGAGAAATGGCTGCGCAGGTCCTGGACTCCATGGATTTAGAAAGAGAACGGGGAATTACGATTAAGGCGCAGAGTGTGACACTCGACTATAAAGCGCGAGACGGTGAAACCTATCAGCTCAACTTTATCGATACCCCCGGGCACGTAGACTTTAGCTATGAAGTATCCCGTTCATTAGCAGCTTGTGAAGGCGCGCTGTTAGTGGTCGATGCTGGTCAGGGCGTTGAGGCGCAAACGGTAGCAAACTGTTATACCGCTATCGATATGGACATGGAAGTGGTGCCTATCCTGAACAAGATTGACCTGCCTCAGGCCGAGCCTGATCGGGTCGCTGAAGAAATCGAAGATATTATTGGCATAGACGCCCTGGATGCGGTGCATTGCTCGGCTAAAACCGGCATCGGCATTGAAGATGTGCTGGAAGTTATCGTTAAACAGATCCCACCGCCAGAGGGCGACCTGGATGCGCCGCTCAAGGCACTTATCGTCGATTCCTGGTTCGATAATTATCAGGGCGTTGTCTCACTGGTGCGTATTGTTGAAGGCCAGCTTAACGTCAAAGACAAAATTCAGATCATGTCTAATGGTCAGGTACACCAGGCAGATAAAATTGGTGTGTTTACACCTAAACCGGTTGAACGCAAAACCCTGAAGGCCGGTGAGGTTGGTTTTATCATTGCTGGTATCAAAGAAATTCACGGTGCGCCAGTGGGCGATACGATTACCCTGGCTAAAGCACCGGCAGAAAAGATGCTGCCCGGCTTTAAAAAAGTAAAACCACAGGTTTATGCGGGAGTATTCCCGGTAAGCTCTGATGACTACGAAGATTTCCGTGATGCATTGAACAAGCTCAGCCTCAATGACGCCTCGCTGTTTTTTGAGCCGGAGAGCTCCGCTGCACTGGGCTTTGGTTTTCGGGTTGGCTTCCTCGGTATGCTGCACATGGAAATCGTTCAGGAGCGCCTCGAACGCGAGTACGATCTGGATTTGATTACGACGGCACCAACGGTAAATTATCAGGTGTTAAAAACCAACGGTGATCTCATCGAGGTTGATAATCCATCCAAACTGCCTGCCATTAACGATATAGAAGAAATTCGTGAGCCCATGGTAGAAGCCAGTATTCTGGTGCCACAGGAATATCTCGGTAATGTGATAACGCTGTGCGTAGAAAAGCGAGGGATGCAAACCAATATGAGCTACCACGGCAAGCAAGTGGCTGTGGTGTATGAGTTGCCGATGGCCGAAGTGGTTCTGGATTTCTTTGACAGGCTCAAGTCAACAAGCCGCGGCTTTGCGTCCCTGGATTATAGTTTTAAACGTTTCCAAAGCTCGGATATGGTGCGCCTGGATATTCTTATTAACGGCGAGCGGGTTGATGCGTTAGCCGTCATCACGCACAAAGAGAACGCTCAGTCACGCGGGCGTGATCTGGTCGAAAAGTTGCGTGAGCTTATTCCAAGACAAATGTTTGATATTGCTATTCAGGCTGCTATTGGTAATCACGTGGTTGCCCGTAGTACAGTAAAACAGCTACGTAAAAACGTAATCGCCAAGTGTTATGGTGGTGACGTGAGCCGTAAGAAAAAACTGCTGCAAAAGCAAAAGGAAGGTAAAAAACGGATGAAGCAGGTGGGTAATGTGGAACTTCCACAGGACGCGTTCCTGGCCGTATTGAAGGTATCAAAATAATGGCAAATTATTTTTCGATTTTATTAGTAATACTAACCGTCGGCTCTGGCTTGATCTGGCTTGTTGATTCACTGGTTTTTGCACCCAAACGCAAGGCGCGCCGCGAAGCGTTAGCCGGTCATGGTGAGTCGGCGTTAGCACCGAATGAGGAATTGCCCTACATTGTGGATACTGCGCAGCAAATTTTTCCGGTGATTGCGTTTGTGCTGGTGTTGCGTTCTTTTTTATATGAACCCTTTCAAATACCGTCGGGTTCAATGATGCCTACGTTGCTGGTGGGCGATTTTATTTTGGTTGAAAAGTACGCCTATGGCTTAAAAGATCCCGTCTTTCGCCATAAATTCATCGATACGGGAAAACCCGAGCGCGGCGATGTAGTGGTGTTTAAGTATCCTGAAGAGCCTACTGTAGATTACATTAAACGCGTGGTGGGTTTACCCGGCGATACGGTGATCTATCGTGATAAGAAGGTTTATGTTAAGCCGCGCTGCGACAGCGGGCAAGACTGTGCGCCCCAGGCAGTGATGGCGCAGGAATTTGTAAACAGTGGCGAGTTTGTGCAAAACCTGGCCCCGTTAAAACGCGTCACTGAAACACTCGGTGACGTGAAGCATGATATTTTGCAACACCCGGTATCCGAAGCCCATCCATCCAATTTTTATACCCAACCGGGTACAAAAATGAATGAGTGGATTGTTCCTGAAGATCAGTACTTTGTACTGGGTGACAACCGTGATAACAGTCGCGACAGTCGTTTTTGGGGCTTCGTACCGGATGAGAATTTAGTTGGCCAGGCGGTCGCTATCTGGATTAGCTTTGAGTTTGAGCGTGATCCGGACAGTTGGTTACCCTCGTGGATTCCGTCGGGTGTGCGGTTTAACCGGATCGGTGGCATCGAATAATGATCGGTATTGATCGTTACGCCAGATTGTCTCAGTATCTGGGCTATCAATTTGTTGATCAGAGTTTGCTCAAACAGGCGTTAACCCATCGCAGTGCCGCTAAACTTCACAATGAACGCCTCGAATTTTTAGGCGACGCGGTTCTGGGCATGGTCGTCGCGCAAGCATTATACAGTCGTTTCCCAACCGTGCCGGAAGGCAAACTTACCCGCATGCGCTCTTCGTTAGTGAAAGGCGATACCCTGGCCGAGCTTGGCCGTGAGGCGGATGTAGGTCAGTTGCTTGAATTAGGGCCGGGCGAGCTCAAAAGTGGTGGTCACCGCCGCGGGTCGATTATTGCTGATGCAATGGAGGCCATATTTGGCGCGATTTACTTAGAAGCCGGGCTGGAGATCACTTCTGAAGTGATATTGCGCCTGCTACAGTCGCGTATAAAGAAACTCGATCCTAATGAACACCCTAAAGATGCAAAAACCCGGTTACAGGAGTACTTGCAGTCGCGTAAACTGCCTTTGCCGGTCTATGAAGTCGTTCATATCAGTGGTCAGGATCATGATCAGACCTTTGAGGTGCATTGCCATATTGAATCGATGAATAAACCCATGAAAGGCGTCGGCAGCAGCCGCCGCAAAGCCGAACAACAGGCTGCCCGCACGGCACTGGAGATACTCTGTAATGACTGATTCTGAACTTCCTGATATACCAGAAGCTGAAACACGCTGTGGTTTAGTGGCCATTGTAGGGCGTCCTAACGTGGGTAAGTCAACCTTACTCAATCGATTGCTCGGGCAAAAGGTGAGTATCACCTCCCGCAAGCCACAGACCACCCGGCACCGTATACTGGGTATCGACACTGACGGCGATTGCCAGACCGTGTATATCGACACTCCCGGCTTGCACGCGGAAGAAAAACGCACTATTAACCGCCTGATGAATCGTGCTGCATCCAGCTCCTTAGGTGAGGTGAGCCTGGTATTGTTTGTGGTTGAAGGTACGCGCTGGACCACTGACGATGAATTGGTGTTAAACAAGGTTAAGCAATCAGGTTTACCCTGTATCCTGGTGGTGAACAAGTTAGATAAAGTCAACGACGAAGCGTCGCTTATTGCACAGTTGCAAAAGTTATGTGCAATGCATGATTTTGAAGAAGTCATGCCGCTGAGCGCCAAGCAGGCAAAGCAGGTTGAACGGCTACGCGAGCTGGTCAGACGGCGACAACCTCAGAGTGAATTTTATTTTCCCGAAGACTATATCACTGACCGTTCCAGTCGTTTTATGGCGGCCGAAATTATTCGTGAGAAGCTGATGCGTTTTACCGGTGATGAATTACCTTATTCAACAACGGTGGAGATTGAGCAGTTTAAACTGGGTGATAACGGGGTCTACCGCATTAACGGCCTCATACTGGTTGAGCGTGAAACGCAGAAGCGTATGGTCATTGGTAAAGGAGGTAAACACCTTCGTACCATTGGAGAACAAGCCCGGTTAGATATGGAACGATTGTTCGACAACAAGGTGTTTTTAGAACTGTGGGTGAAAGTGAAATCAGGCTGGGCTGACGATGAGCGGGCATTACGCTCACTAGGCTACGGCGAGGACTGAGGATTTGTTATGAGCATTGCCGATCTACGCCGTCAATACAGTCAGGGGCATCTGACCGATACCGATCTGACAGCGCACCCTGTTGATTTATTTAAACGCTGGCTGGGTGATGCGATTAGCGCCGGGATCCCGGATCCCACGGCGATGACAGTGGCGACCGTTGATGCGCACGGTCAACCCTCACAACGTATTGTATTGCTCAAAGACTACGACTCTGAGGGCTTTGTGTTTTATACCAATTTAGGTAGCCGTAAGGCCCGGGAATTGGCTAACAACCCGCGAATTTCGTTGCATTTTCCGTGGTTTTTTATGGAGCGACAGGTACGTATTTGTGGTATTGCTCAAAAACTTTCTGCAGCACAAAATGCCAGATACTTTCTTTCCCGGCCCAAAGACTCACAGCTTGCCGCCTGGGCGTCGCAGCAAAGCCAGCCGATCTCGAGTCGCGAACTGCTTATGACCCAGTTTCAGCAAATGAAAGACAAGTTTGCCAAAAAGGAAATTCCGCTGCCCGATTTTTGGGGCGGCTATAAGGTTATACCCAGTCAAATAGAATTCTGGCAAGGCGGCGAAGACCGCCTTCACGATCGTTTCGAATACACTAAACAAGCGGATAACAGCTGGACAACCCAGCGCCTGATGCCCTGATGATAGATTCGCACTGCCATCTCGACTTACCAGCCTTTGCCAAAGACTGGCAGGCTGTGGTGGCAGAGAGTCAGGGCTGTGGGGTGCGCCGTATATTAATACCGGGCACCACGCCGGCCGGATGGCAGCAACAACGCCGCATGGCAAATCAATGCGCTGTTTTAGACATTGCCTTTGGTTTACACCCTTATTTTTTTCCGCAAAATTCCGACACGGCGCTGAGCGAGCTTGGCGATGCACTGGCCACCAGCGATAGTGCGAACAGGCTTGTGGCGCTCGGTGAGATTGGTATCGACGCGAGCATCGATACGCCGCTTGATACGCAACAAGCGTTATTTGAAGAGCAGCTAAAGCTCGCTGCGCAGTACAATCTGCCGGTTATTCTTCATCACCGCCGCTCGCATCATTTGTTAATCGAATCGATTAAACGCTGTCAATTTTCAGGTGGTGGGGTGGTGCATGCATTTTCCGGCAGCGAGCAGGTAGCACAGAGCTATATCGATATGGGCTTTAAGCTTGGCGTTGGTGGTACCATTACCTACGAGCGGGCGCGCAAAACCAGAAAAGCCCTGGCCAACACTGATATCTGCCACCTGTTACTGGAAACCGATGCCCCGGACATGCCTTTAGCAGGCCGGCAAGGGCAAAGAAACTCGCCTGTCTACCTGCCGGAAGTTGCTGCGGCATTGGCAAGCTTACATAATACGAGCGTAGCTGACGTAAGTGCTCATACCGATGCCAATTACGACTCGCTGTTTGGCAGGCTTGACCACTGTAAATAGCCAATAATCTGTGACTGGCTGTAAATCGCGACCATTGACGTCTGCAATTGAGGCATAACGCGTAACAATGTGGGCAGAGGGCGCGTATCTCCCTGCTGCGCAATGCGCTCACCGTCAGGCAGATAAACCGCGGCCTGCAGGATTGCCGCATCGGCTACCATACTGCGCAACAGACGTTGCAATTCATCACTATTTTGGGTTACCACCGCGCTGGCAACAATTCGGCTGTAGTGCTCGCCAAGGGTTGCGTTTGGCGGGTATTGCATTGTGCCAGAGGGGGCAGACGCGAGTTTCCATAGCACCACAGCCGAAATGACCAGGATCAGGCCGGCGGTAAAAAGAGCAAGAGTTGGTCTAAGCTGCAAGATGAGGCCCTATAGAATAAAAATTAGCTAACTTATTACTAACTGCGCATTTCCCAATGGGCCGGTATCCGTTAGGATCTAAGGATAACAATCACCATGTCGGATTGGGACACTACATCTTGGAACAACAAGCACTTAGTACAACGCAACGGGACAGCGCTTCGTATTTGCGCAGTCTGTTAAAAGAATATCAGAATCTTCGCTGGGATAACACTTACACCACACTGCTCGTAAATGCCGATACCAGCCGCAGTGATAATCAATTACTGGTTAGCAGTCAATTACTTACTGCAGGGCAGCTGGCCGCTATCGCAGCTCAGCTTGAGCCTGTCTTGCAAGTCGGAGCCATGTCGCTGCATCCCCATGACAGCCTGACTACTGCTACCGTGGTGGTGTTTAACATTACCCAAATGGATCAGGATAAGCAGCGTGTTTATGAGCTGCTTGATGCAGCAGCTGCCAGCCATCATTGTGAGGTCGCCCTGGTCAACCGGAATTTGCCGACCTTAAGTGAACCGGGTTTACTTGTTATGGATATGGACTCCACCGTTATTCAAATTGAGTGTATCGACGAGATAGCCAAGCTGGCCGGGCTGGGTGAGCAGGTTTCGGCTGTCACCGAGCAGGCCATGCGGGGAGAGCTGGATTTTAAAGAAAGCCTGCGCTCCCGGGTTGAATGCCTGCGCGGTGTGAATGTGAGTCAACTGGCGCAAATTCGCGCCGGTATTCCGCTTATGCCCGGTCTGCAAAATTTGCTTGCTGTATTGCAGCAGCATGGTTGGAAGATTGCCATTGCCTCTGGCGGGTTTACCTATTTTGCCGGTTATCTGGAGCGCCGCCTGGGCCTGGACGCCTCCAGGGCCAACGAGCTTGAGGCGCAGAACGGCGTACTGACCGGTAATGTGGTAGGCGATATTGTCGATGCCGAGGTTAAAGCGCAAACGGTCCGGGAGTTAGCGGCCAGGTGGCAAATTCCAATGTCGCAAACCGTTGCCATGGGCGACGGCGCTAACGACTTAAAAATGATGAATGTCGCAGCATTGGGTGTCGCCTTTGAAGCTAAGCCTGTGGTCAATGCGCAAGCCGACGTCGCCATTCGCTATTCAGGTCTGGATACCATGCTGGCTTACTTACAATAGCAGTTACTGAGGAGCGGTAGGCTCGTCAGTGATATCGCTGTCGTCATCGTCAGCACCGTCTTCATCGGTGCTGTCAGAACTTTTCTTCGTTTGTAAAATCCGATGGTTTTTGGCAATTGCCTGAACGTCAAAGTTATAACGCATCAATACCTGATCGGTGACATCCACAGCATGCACACAGGCACTGATACTCCATAACCGCGCTTCTAACTCTTTTGCACGGTGAATGGCGTAAACACTGATGTAGTTGATTTCGGACTGGAGCATTTCGACATCGGGTTTGCCCGTCGTTGAAATCGTCACATTGATGGCAATAAACAACCCGTTGCTCATTGCGTCCTGGATAAACTGGCGGCGCTTTTCATCAGAACTGAACCGCTGTGAATATCGCGCATCGATGACCTCGGTCGACTCCGTCGCCTGGGGTTTAAATGCCACTAAAAGTTCGCTGGCGACGGACTGCATTTCGTTTTTTACCCGTCTGATTGCCTGTTGGATAAATGGGGTTTCGAGGTTACGGTCCCGGAACAATGGCTCCAGATTTACTTTCTGACGGTCAGCAAAATGACTGAACAACATTTTCAGACGTGGGTTAGAGTGCCCACTGAGTACCCCGACCTGCGGCTGATATCGACTGCCGTTTTTGGATAACACAAACGCCAGGGTCGAAGGGTTTTTGGCATTAATACACCGTAATGCATGACCAATACCTGGAATTTCTTCTTCATCCGGGTACGTCTTCAGCGACGATTTATTATTTTTGATCAGTTCTGCAAAAAAGCGTCTGGCTGGCAGCCCTTCTTCACCGTTTACCGTTCTCAGGTGGAGTACGTTTCTATCGCCACTGATATGGACGACCCGGTACTGGAGTCTGGAGAGGTCAAATTTGGTGGTAAGTTTTTGCAACTTGGGGAGGCCTACGTCTACCCGCATATTCAAGTCGCCATCGTACTCGCCGTCAATTTCAATGCGCATCCCATTCACGGAGATATCTTCGCTGATGGCACTGATGTCCTGGCCACGGGCATAAACCTGTACCGTTGTTCGCAGCAAGTAGCGAGCCTCCATCCGCTGTTCCTGAAACTTATACCGAAACGATTTAATTGCGGTGGGGACTTTGTTGCGTGCATGACCAAAAACCTTTAGCGCTTTAAGCCGGCTTCGATCCACTTTCAGCTGACTAAATAGCAGCTGTTCCTGATCAGACGTTACGTCAGTAATCTGGGCGATATGTGCCAGGTTTTTTAACTTCGCCATCAGTCGCGGTGCCGGTTTGGCGTTTTGTCTTTTGACTTTTGTGCCCACTTCATCCGGTAATGACAACGGCGCATAAGCCTGCTCTGGCGACATGTCACATATACCTACTTTGAACACACGCCAACTGACTTTTCTGGCACCAAAACCAACAAACAGCTGCTTTAATCCGGGGTCACGGTTTAGCTCGTCATGGGCTGCCGAATAAAAATAAATCCGGCCATTCTGAATATGATTAAAGCTGTAAATATACATCTCTGGTGAGCGGTGTTTGCTTTTCAGCAAACGCTCCAATCGTTTAGGGGAGATCAGGTAACCAAGCCTTAACTCATCTTCTTCATCGTTCCAATAGCTTAAAATGTGGCGGTTCAGATCGTTAGCCATCGCAAAACGAGGAATGACCTTACCGTCGGCTACTTCTAAAAACACCGGTAATGTCGGACAGCTGGGCGAAAAATACTGTTCACAGGATTTGTTGATGATGGCGTCAACCGTGTTATCCATATTCACTTTATAACGGCGTTTATTGCCATGGATAAACTTATCAATGAACTGATCGAAAGGATCATTAGGGGCGCTTTCCAGTCGCTTCATCTGCAGAAACTGAAAGTCACCTTTACGGCTAATACTGACCAGCTGATATTTAATTGGCGCTGTTTTATCCAGCGCATACTCACTTTCCAAGCCCCTGAAATAGACTCCGAGAACCTGCCCCAGAGTGAACTTGTAGTCCTTCGGTAGCTTGATTTTCATGCCATGACTTGAAATGTCGACGCTGGTTGCTCTGACGCTATTATTGGTGTCCGTTACCACTTCTAATGCGACGGCAAAGTTCATACGCTCTTCAGTTCGCTGGGCGTATTCCAACAAACTGATATTGGGCACGTCAAACTGTTTTACATTTCCGGATAGCTTTTCTGGCGGGGGTGGTGGCGCGTCACCGTTTCGTTGTGCTTCGGCTTTTTCGCGAATGACTTTAAAGTTATTTTCAGTGGCCATGACCGTTTCGTAAACGCCAAAACAATAGTGGCCAAAAATTCTTACCTGTTGCTCAAAAACCTCAATGGCGACGTCATCCAAGTAATGCGTTATTCCGCCGTATTCGTATAACCGGCATTCACCATCAACCTGATTACGTAAATCAATGACACGCATGCAGGGACGCGCCAGGCGCTTCATTTCCATTTTGAGAAGAAAGCGTTTTTCTTTGGGCACACTCGCCGCTATCTGCTGCAAAACCTGATTAAACTCAGGTTCTTTAACCATAGGTTTGAGCTGTTCAATCAGTGATGCGTACTGTGATAAGTCCTGAGTCATAATCAAGGTTTTGCTGTGTACCTAAACGCTTTTTAGTATAGTTAATGTTTTATCGGCAACTTGAGGCAAGGCATGAGTACGGTGGTACACTTAATGCCGGTCAACACGCAAATCTCTCTTTTTGAGATGCCTGAATGAATCATAATACTAAAGCACTGGGAAACCAATAATTATATGGCAAAACGAAAAACAGCCTATGTGTGTTCAGACTGCGGCGCTGAATTTCCGCGCTGGCAGGGGCAATGTAGCGAATGTAAAGCCTGGAACACCATTTCCGAATTTGTAGTGAGTCCGGCTAAAACCACAACCCGGGGCAATCTGGCGGGCTACGCGGGGCAAACTGCCAGTCAAATTCAAACGCTGAACGAGATCAATGTTGAGGACCTGCCGCGCTTTAGTTCTGGCTTAAAAGAACTTGACCGTGTGCTGGGTGGCGGCATTGTGCCGGGCTCTGCTATCCTGATTGGTGGCTCGCCAGGAGCCGGTAAAAGTACCTTATTACTGCAGGTCATGTGTCAGCAGGCAGCGAGCCATTCCGCGTTGTATGTCACCGGTGAAGAATCTCTGCAGCAGGTCGCGATGCGTGCTAAGCGTCTGGGATTACCCGACGACAAACTGATGATGCTGGCCGAGACGAATGTGGAAACCATTTGTAACCTGGCGCTTGATAAGAAACCCCAGATTATGGTCATCGACTCTATCCAGGTAATGCATGTGAGCGATGTGCAATCGGCACCGGGCAGTGTTTCTCAGGTGCGCGAGAGCGCAGCATACTTAACCCGTTTTGCCAAACAGCATCATATTGCCATGTTTCTGGTTGGCCATGTCACCAAGGACGGCAGTCTGGCGGGCCCGAAGGTACTGGAGCACTGTATTGATTGTTCGATGATGCTCGAAGGGGAAAGCGATGGCCGTTTTCGTACCTTACGCAGTCATAAGAACCGCTTCGGCGCGGTGAACGAGCTGGGTGTGTTTGGCATGACCGATAAGGGCGTTAAAGAGGTCAGTAACCCGTCGGCAATTTTTTTAAGTCGCGGCGACAGCCAGGCGCCCGGCTCGGTTGTAATGGTGATCTGGGAAGGCACAAGGCCATTACTGGTAGAGATCCAGGCGCTGGTGGATTATTCGCAGTTGAGTAATCCGCGTCGGGTAGCGGTTGGTCTCGACCAAAACCGGTTATCCATGTTATTGGCTGTCATGCATCGCCACGGTAACGTACAAATGAACGACCAGGACGTATTTGTAAATGTTGTTGGCGGGGTAAAAGTAGCAGAAACCGCCGCTGATCTGGCTTTGTTAGTCGCGATGGTATCCAGTTTTCGCAACCGCGCCTTACCCAGAGAGCTGATTGTTTTTGGTGAAGTGGGACTGGCGGGAGAAATTCGTCCGGTGCCCAATGGCAGTGAACGGCTGAGTGAGGCAGTTAAGCACGGTTTTAAACATGCTATTGTGCCCAAAGCTAACGCCCCCAAACAAAAAATTAATGGCTTAACCGTTATCCCCGTGGTCAAGCTAAGTGATGCATTGGAGGCATTGGAAAACTGGGCCTAATTTAACGCTTTCCAAATTTGCTCAAGCAGCGCGGACAGTTCGAGACTGTCTAAATCCTGTTGGCCACTGTTAAGCTGTAATAGCCGTCGCAGCTGGCTCATATCTTCTACGCTGATATGGGTGAGCTGAATCCCGGCGATGGCAAAATCCGTGTCGTCGGCTAAGGGCGTTATGTTAGTGATAGATCCCCTCACCGTAATCACAGGGCTTTCTGCATTGGCTTTAAAGGTGAGCGTAACGGGTTGGTTTTGTGAGGATGTTGTCGCGGGTAAACGGACACGCATGCCTTGCAGCGACAAGTCCTGAACTTGCGTAGTGACCGTCTCACCGGCAATCACTAAATCACCGGGTAAGTTAATGGCAATACGTTGGAACTGACGTTTTTCTTGCGACATTGATTCCTCGATATTTTTTGTTCAGGTTATGCACACCCAAATCATAGCGTTAGCGTCTTCATTGAGTGTAGTGCATAACCTGTCAGGCAGCAGTAAATTACTTGCTGATTTTCTTATATTTTAAACGATGAGGTTCAACAACATCCTGACCGAAGTTGGCTTTTAACCATGCCTCATAGTCCATGTAGTTACCTTCATAAAAGTTAATTTTGCCCTCGTCACGGTAATCCAGAATGTGCGTGGCAACCCGGTCCAGAAACCAGCGATCGTGCGAAATCACCATGGCGCAGCCAGGAAACTCCAGCAAAGCATTTTCCAGCGCGCGAAGCGTCTCGACATCCAGATCGTTGGTCGGCTCATCGAGCAGCAGCACGTTGCCGCCTGCTTTTAGCAGTTTGGCTAAGTGCACGCGGTTGCGCTCACCGCCAGACAAATCCTTAATGTATTTTTGCTGATCGGTACCTTTAAAGTTAAAGCGGCTGCAATAGGCACGGCTATTTAATTCAAAATTACCAATACGCACAATATCCTGGCCATCGGATAATTCCTGCCAAACGGTATTGTTGCCGTCCATGTGATCGCGAAACTGTTCAACGCTGGCCAGTTTTACCGTATCACCAATCGAAATGGTGCCGCTGTCGGGCTGCTCTTTACCACTTAACATTCTGAACAGGGTTGATTTACCGGCGCCGTTAGGACCAATAATACCGACAATGGCCCCTTTAGGGACTTTAAATGTCATGTCATCAATTAACTGGCGATCGCCGTACGATTTTTGCAGATGCTCAATTTCAATGACTTTATCGCCGAGACGCTCACCAGGCGGAATAAACAGCTCGTTGGTTTCGTTGCGTTTTTGATAATCGCCACTGGATAACTCTTCAAACCGTGACATCCGGGCTTTGCTTTTTGCCTGGCGGCCCTTTGGGTTAGTACGTACCCACTCCAGTTCTTGTTTGATGGATTTCTGACGGGCGTTTTCGGTGCGCTCTTCCTGTTCCAGACGCGCATCTTTTTGCTCCAGCCAACTGGAGTAGTTGCCTTCCCATGGAATACCGTGGCCACGGTCAAGTTCAAGTATCCAGCCCGCTACGTTATCAAGGAAATAGCGATCGTGGGTAATGGCCACTACGGTGCCTTCATAATCGTGCAGAAAGCGTTCTAACCAGGCAACAGATTCAGCATCAAGGTGGTTAGTTGGCTCATCGAGCAACAACATGTCTGGCTTTTCCAGCAACAGACGGCACAGGGCAACGCGTCGGCGTTCTCCTCCGGACAGTTTCGACACATCCGCATCCCAGGGTGGCAGGCGCAAGGCATCGGCAGCACGTTCCAGAGCGTTCTCGAGATTGTGGCCGTCTTTGGCTTGAATGATTGCTTCCAGTTCGCCTTGTTCTTTTGCCAGTGCGTCAAAATCAGCGTCCGCATCGGCATACGCGGCATACACTTCGTCGAGGCGCTTTAATGCGTGAGCAACATCGGCCACGGCTTCTTCAATATTGCCGCGGACATCCTTACTTTCGTCCAGCTGCGGCTCCTGTGGCAAATAGCCAATATTTATACCGGGCTGTGCGCGGGCCTCACCTTCAATTTCGGTATCGACACCGGCCATGATGCGCAGCAATGTTGATTTACCAGCGCCGTTTAAGCCGAGCACACCAATTTTAGCGCCGGGAAAAAAACTAAGGGAAATATCTTTTAGAATCTGGCGGTTAGGCGGAACAATTTTGCCTACCCGGTGCATGGAGTATACGTATTGAGACATGCTTGGTCCTGACTATTACAAAAGTAGCTATTGTAATCAAAGACGCTGACACATGATAGTCATGCGCAGCATCGTTAGCTTGTAAAGATTAATACGTTCTATTACAGCACATATTTTTTAAGTCAGTTATGAGCCAAGCGATTATTTTTTTTGTAAACTATGCCCATTGAGTAAAGTTACTCTGCATATTTGAAGGACTTTCATGCCTGCACAACCTAAAACGCTTTCTCTTTCTCAACTGGCTGAACAGGTTGGGGGAGATGTTCAGGGCGATGGCTCTGTTATGTTAACCGGAGTGAGTACACTAAGCAGTGCAACACCGGTACAGATTTCATTCTTAACCAACGGCAAATACCGCGCTCAACTGCAAACCAGTCAGGCCGGGGCGGTGATACTGCATGCTAAAGAAGCAGAAAACTGCCCGTTGCCGGCGTTAATTCACGGCAACCCTCACGCCGCTTTTGCCCGTATTGCGCAGATTTTTGATACCACGCCAGGGGTAGCAACAGGGCAACATGCTACCGCCCAGGTGGCAGACTCAGCAGTGCTGGGCAAGAATGTGGCGCTGGGGCCTTATTGCGTAATAGAAGAGGGCGTTGTACTGGGTGATAATGTAGTTATCGGTGCCCATACTGTGATTAGCCGCGATACCCGGATCGGCGATGGTAGTGTGATACACCCGAATGTCACTATTTACCATAGCGTTCGCATTGGCAAACGCGTGCGTGTTCATAGCCAGACCGTTATCGGCGCCGATGGGTTTGGCTATGCCAATGATAACGGCGTGTGGTTGCCTATCCCGCAAACCGGCTCGGTGGTTATCGGTGATGACAGCCAGATTGGTGCCTCCACCACTATCGATCGTGGTGCATTGGATGACACCATTATCGGCACTAATGTGATTATCGATAATCAGGTACAAATTGCCCATAACTGTATCATTGGTGATCATAGTTGTATATGTGGTTCGACCGGTATTGCCGGCAGTGCGACCATTGGTAAATACGTCATAATTGCCGGCGGATGCGGCATCGGTGGCCACCTGAGCATTTGTGATAAAGTACAAATCACCGGCTACACCATGGTCATTAGCGATATCAAAGAGCCTGGTGTGTACTCGTCAGGCCAACCAGCTCTGCCAAACCGGGAGTGGCGCAAAAATGCCGTACGCAGCCGACAGCTGGAGCAACTCTTTGACCGTGTAAAACAGTTAGAGAAACGCGCGGATTAGTGCCACTGAGTGATTAAGCGGTAGTAACCGGCTTATACCTAAATACCTGATCGTTATTGCTTAGAATAAAGTTTGTGTATTGAGGATTTGCCTGTTGCTGCCGGTAACGATTCGATATCAATTTATTATTACCAAATTAATCAGTGTATTAGGTGTTTAAGCGCGTGTTCCATGTGGTTTTGCGTTGAGCGTTTTTAAGGCTTGCCTGACTATTGTATCTGACAGTTGACAGCTGCGAATAAAAATTAGCCGCTAAATTGTCATAAATCAGCCATAAACCAGTATACATAACACGTAAAATGACTAGAATATGCCGTTCAAATTTAGATGCGACCCACTAACGCAGTAAGGAGCCTTCATGTTACCGCGCCAAATGAATATTGCCGATTTTGATCCGGAATTAGCCGCCGCGATAGATAAAGAAAATCAACGTCAGGAACATCACATTGAACTGATTGCATCAGAAAACTATTGCAGTCCTCGTGTATTGGAAGCCCAGGGGTCGCAATTAACTAACAAATACGCCGAAGGTTATCCGGGCAAGCGTTATTATGGCGGTTGTGAATACGTCGATATCGTCGAAGAACTTGCGATAGAACGGGCAAAACAACTGTTTGGCGCTGAATATGCCAACGTGCAGCCACACTCAGGATCGCAGGCAAACTCAGCCGTATTCATGGCACTACTCGATGCTGGCGACACCGTACTGGGCATGAGCTTATCTGAAGGTGGCCACCTGACGCACGGCGCTCACGTTAACTTTTCTGGCAAAACTTACAACGCGGTGCAGTATGGCCTGAATGAAGAAACCGGCGAAATCGATTACGATCAGGTTGAAGCATTAGCACAAGAGCATAAGCCAAAGATGATCATCGGTGGCTTCTCTGCTTATTCAGGCATTGTTGACTGGCAGCGTTTCCGCGCAATCGCTGACAAAGTGGGTGCCTATCTGATGGTTGATATGGCGCACGTGGCGGGCTTGATTGCGGCCGGTGTCTATCCAAATCCACTGCCGCATGCACACGTGGTAACCACTACAACACATAAAACATTAGCGGGTCCTCGTGGTGGTTTGATCCTGTCGGCCTGTGGTGATGAAACCCTGTACAAAAAATTCAACAGTTCGGTGTTCCCGGGTAACCAGGGCGGTCCTCTGTGTCACGTTATTGCCGCCAAGGCGGTAGCCTTCAAAGAAGCGCTTGAGCCTGATTTTAAGACGTACCAGCAGCAGGTGGTAACCAATGCCAAGGCGATGGTTAGTGTGATGCAGGAACGCGGCTATAAAATTGTCTCTAACGGCACTGATAACCACTTGTTCCTGTTGGATCTTATCGATAAAGATATCACCGGCAAAGACGCCGATGCCGCACTGGGTCGCGCCAATATTACCGTGAATAAAAACTCCGTCCCTAAAGATCCCCGTTCTCCCTTTGTGACCAGCGGTCTGCGCATTGGTACCCCGGCTATTACCCGTCGCGGTTTTGGCGCAGATGAAGCCAGACAGGTTGCCAACTGGATTTGTGATGTACTGGACAATCTGGGCGATGAAAGTGTTGAACGTCGTGTTCAACAGGAAGTAATTGAGCTGTGTTCACGCTTTCCGGTTTACGCTTAACAGGCTTGATACCGCCGCACGCAGGCCCGATATTGAGCGTCGGGCCATAAGCTTTACAGGAGCGTTTAATGCATTGCCCGTTCTGCTCGGCAGAAGAAACCAAAGTTATCGATTCTCGCTTAGTTGCTGAGGGCCATCAGGTGCGTCGGCGCCGCGAATGTGCCGATTGCCATGAACGCTTTACAACCTTTGAAAGCGCCGAACTGGTGATGCCGCGAGTGATTAAGCGCGACGGCACCCGCGAGCCATTTAACGAAGAGAAACTGCGGGCAGGTTTGCAACGGGCGCTCGAAAAGCGGCCGGTCAGCACCGAAAAAGTCGAGCAATGTGTGTTACAGTTAAAGTCCACGCTGCGTGCCACCGGTGAACGGGAAGTCGAGAGCGCGTTTTTAGGCAACCTGATTATGGATGCCCTGAAAGAGCTCGATAAAGTGGCTTATGTGCGCTTTGCCTCGGTTTATCGCTCCTTTGAAGATATTAAAGAGTTTGGTGAAGAGATAGCCAGACTCGGGGATTAGTTCCCATGTCCCATGTTACGCCAACCCCTCTTTTAAAAACCGATGAATACTGGATGGCGCGAGCTGTTCAGCTGGCGGCCAGGGGCCGTTATACCACTTCTCCCAATCCCCGTGTTGGCTGCGTCATTGTCAAAAATAATCAGGCTATCGGTGAGGGGTATCACATTCAGGCGGGTACCCCCCACGCAGAAGTCCACGCATTAAGAGCGGCCGGCGATAATGCGGCCGGCGCTACCGCTTATGTAACGTTGGAACCCTGCAGTCATACAGGCAGAACGCCGCCTTGCGCTGAGGCTCTTGTAACTGCGCAGGTAGCCAGGGTGGTCGTGGCGATGACAGATCCTAATCCACAGGTCAGTGGACGTGGTATTGCCCGTCTTGAAGCCGCTGGCATTGCCGTTACCCAGGGCGTGCTGACTCAGCAGGCAAAAGCGCTTAACCCGGGCTTTATAAAACGTATGGAAACTGGCTTACCCTGGGTGAGGGTCAAACTGGCCAGCAGTCTGGACGGTAAAATCGCCCTGGCTAATGGCAACAGTCAATGGATCACGGGGCCGGCAGCACGGCGCGATGTGCAGCGTTTCAGAGCGCAAAGCTGCGCCATTATTACCGGCAGTGGCACGGTCAGCAAAGATGAGCCGAGTTTGTTGGTACGTCCGGAGCAGGCGCGAATAACAGACTATCCGCTGGCAATTGTGCGTCAGCCACTGCGGGTGGTGATTGACTCACAGCAACAGCTGTCGCCGCAGAGGCAAATGTTTAATGATGGGCATCCGGTATTGCTGGTCAATAGTCATGTGCAAACGGGTTTTGCTGCGGCCGTCGAACAGTTTACTGCACCGCACTCGCCGGCGGGCAAAACAGATCTCAATGCCGTGCTTAGTGAGCTGGGCTCGCGGGGTATCAATGAGCTGTGGGTCGAAGGCGGTGCGGGGTTAGCCGGGGCCTTTATTAGCGCTGGTCTGGTTGACGAACTGATTATATATCAGGCGCCCAAATTGCTGGGTGACAAAGGTTTATCGATGGTTAATTTGCCCGGCTATGAGCAGGTAAACGAAGCACCACACTTGAAATTGATCGACATCAGACATATAGCACAAGACATTCGACTGACTTATCAGTGGGTCACTGACGGGTCATAATAGCGGGCAACGCAGCGTTACTGCGTATGCCTTTTACTCAAAAATGTACACTGAGACTACCGTTATGTTTACTGGAATTGTTGCAGCACTGGGCACCATCGAGTCGATGACCGACCGCGGTGAAGCTATTCGGCTCAAGGTCGCCAGCGGCAAGCTCGATATGACCGATGTAGCCCTCGGCGATAGCATTGCCACCAATGGGGTGTGTCTGACCGTGGTGGATTTCAGTCAGCACCATTACAGCGCCGATGTGTCAGCGGAAACGATTCGCCTGACCGGGTTTGCCCATTATTCGCCGGGTATGCAGGTAAACCTTGAAAAAGCCATGCAGGTGGGTGACCGTTTTGGTGGTCATATTGTGTCGGGTCATGTGGATGGCGTTGGCGAGGTGTCAAAGGTCATTCCTCACAGTGACTATGTGGAGATCTGGATCAAAGCACCTGATGATTTAGCGCGCTATATTGCCCACAAAGGCAGCATTACCGTTGATGGTGTGAGCCTGACGGTGAACAAGGTTAATGGCAGTGAATTTATGCTATGGATTATTCCCCACACTTTGCAGGAAACCGTGTTGGGAACCTATAAAACCGGTACCCGGGTAAACCTGGAGGTGGACGTTATTGCCCGCTACCTGGAAAGACTGATGCTCGGCGACCAAGCCGCGAATAAGAAAAACGATATCAGTCTGGAATTTCTCGCCGAACACGGCTATTTAAAAAAATAACCCTACAAGAAACTATATTTATGCCACTGAATACTACCGCAGAAATTATTGAAGATATCAAACAAGGTAAGATGGTCATTCTGATGGATGATGAAGATCGCGAAAACGAAGGCGATCTCATTATGGCAGCAGAACACATTACGCCGGAAGCGATTAACTTTATGGTTAAACATGCCCGCGGATTGGTGTGCTTACCCATGACTGCTGAGCGCTGCCAACTGCTCAACCTGCCATTAATGGTAGACCGCAATAAAGCGCAGTTCTCGACTAACTTTACGGTCTCTATCGAAGCGGCTGAAGGGGTTACAACCGGTATTTCAGCGGCCGATCGTGCGACCACCATTCTGGCCGCAGTTGCCCCGGATGCCGCCGCCAAAGACATTGTTCAGCCCGGTCATATTTTTCCGCTCATCGCCAAAGACGGTGGTGTACTGAACCGTGCCGGTCATACCGAAGCGGGGGTTGATTTAGCGCGGCTTGCAGGTTGTGAACCGGCCGCGGTGATTGTCGAAATACTCAATGATGACGGCAGCATGGCACGACGTCCTCAGCTTGAAACCTTTGCTAAAGAGCATGATATCAAGATTGGTACGATCGCCGACCTGATTGAATATCGAAACCTGAACGAGACCACCATTAAAAAGGTGGCAACCTGTCAGCTTCCTACCCAGTACGGTGAGTTTGAATTACATACTTTCAAAGACGTTATCGATAACCAACTGCACTTTGCGCTTAAAAAAGGCGATATCAAAGCCGAGGAACCGACCCTGGTCCGGGTACATTTACATAATACCTTAAGTGATCTGCTTGGTTCGACGCGGGGCATTTCCCGCTCAATGACCCTGCCGGATGCCATGCAGAAAATTGCCGATAACGGTGGCGTGTTGGTGCTGCTGGGCAAAGAAGAAGATCTTGAGTCGCAGTTAACTCGCTTTGCGGCGGAAGATCGCGGCGAACAGCCCGTGGGTAAAAACTGGCAGGGCTCATCGCGGACGGTCGGTGTGGGCAGTCAGATTCTGTCTGCAATGGGGGTGCAAAAAATGCGTTTATTAAGCAAACCCATCAAATATCATGCGCTGTCCGGGTTTGGTCTTGAGGTTGTGGAGTATATTCACGACTAACGATTGGGTTTTGGCGCTGATGTGGTATACTTCGCGCCGTTTTTCATACGGGTTTTATACAGGGTTTGGGCTATGCAGGTTATCGAAGGTAATATCCGCGCGACGGGCAAAAAATTTGCCATTGTTGTATCACGTTTTAACAGTTTTGTGGTTGAAAGCTTGCTGGAAGGCGCGCTTGATACGCTGGAACGCCATGGCGAAGTAAGCGATGATGATGTTACCCTGGTACGGGTACCGGGTGCGTATGAGCTGCCGGTTGCAGCCAAAAAACTAGCAGAATCGAAAAAGTTCGACGCTATTATTGCGTTGGGCGCGGTTATTCGTGGCGGCACGCCTCATTTTGATTTTGTTGCCGGCGAATGCAACAAAGGTCTTGCTCAGGTTTCACTGGAGTATGGTTTGCCTGTTTCATTTGGTGTGATTACCACTGACTCGATTGAGCAAGCCATTGAGCGTTCAGGCACCAAAGCCGGTAATAAAGGCTCTGAAGCGGCCCTGGGTGCACTGGAAATGGTCAATGTCATGTCTTCTCTCGACGATCTGATCTAAGGATATTTTTGTGAAAGTATCTCCTCGTCGTCGTGCCCGTGAACTGGCTGTTCAGGGCATCTATTCATGGCAAATGAGCCGCAATGCGGTTGAACAGGTAGAGCTTAGCCTGGCTACCAGTAATGATATGAAAAAAGTCGATATGCCTTACTTTCAGTTGTTGCTACGCGGTGTGGTTAAACAAGCCTCTCATCTCGACGCTGCTATCAAACCCTATTTAGGCCGTCTGCCGGAAGAACTCGATCCTATCGAAAAGGCGATTTTACGCCTCGCTACCTTTGAACTAACCGAGCAGATGGATGTCCCATACAAGGTCATCATTAACGAAGCTATAGAACTTGCCAAGTCCTTTGGGGCTGAGGAAAGCCACAAATTTATTAATGGCGCGCTGGATAAAGCGGTTAAAACCCTGCGTCGGGACGAACGCGGTTAAGTCATTCAGGTTTCATCGTTTGTGGGCATTATGCTCGTTGTTGTTCAACCTTAATATTTCCGGATTACAGTGAAAGAGTTTGACCTGATAAAACGGTATTTTGCCCAAGGCGGTCATACCCGTAAGGATGTGCTGCTGGGTATTGGCGATGATTGTGCTGTCACTAAGGTGCCAGAAAATCAACATCTTGCCATAACTACCGACACCCTCATCAGTGGTGTGCACTTTTTAGCTGACGCCCCTGCGCGGTCGGTAGCCTACAAAGCGGTGGCTGTGAACCTCAGCGACCTTGCTGCCGCCGGTGCTGAGCCTGCCTGGATCAGCCTGTCATTGTCGTTACCTTCATACGATCAGGCATGGGTTGACGAATTTGTTAAAGGGCTTTTTGAGCTAACCGAATATTATTCTGTGCAACTCATCGGTGGTGATACGGTGACAGGGCCACTGGCTCTCACTATCACCGCTCAGGGGTTTGTGCCACCTAATACTGAGTTACGACGCAGTACCGCCAAACCTGGCGACTGGATTTACGTTACCGGCAATCTGGGTGATGCCGGGGCTGGCCTGGATATCTTACAAGGTAAGGTTGAGGCCAGCGGCGAAGACCGTGATTATCTGATAAACCGTCATTATTACCCGACGCCTCGTGTCATGGCCGGTACTGCTTTACGTCGTACCGCGAATGCATGTATCGATGTATCGGACGGGCTGGTGGCCGATCTCACGCATATCCTCAATGGTTCCGGGTGTGGCGCAACGGTGCATGTCGATCGTTTGCCGGTTTCCTCAGCGTTGTTTGACACGGTTGGTGCGCAACAGGCTTACCGTTATGCATTGTCTGCCGGCGATGACTATGAGCTGGTATTTACGGTTAACGAAGAACAGCGCGGCAACCTTGAAACATCGCTGACTAACGCCAATGTGAAAGCAACGTGTATTGGCCAGATTACCGGATATGCGGGTCAACTGGACTTGCGATTGTATGATGCCAGGTACGAGTTAGACGACGACGCAGGTTACGAACACCGCTTTAAGCATGGATAAAATTCTCAGATCCCGTGTTTCACTGAAAAATCCCGTGCATTTTTTAGCGCTTGGATTTGGCAGCGGTCTTATACCTTTAATGCCAGGCACCTTTGGTTCGTTGGCTGCATTACCCTTATTGCTACCCTTTGTATGGCTTGGCCCGACTGCCTTATTGCTGGCTGCAGTGCTGGCAAGCATAGTGGGTATCTACTTATGCGGCAAAACAGCCAGCGATATGCAGGTGCACGATCACGGTTCAATTGTGTGGGATGAAGTCGCGGGTATCTTACTGACCTTCCTGTGGGTCCCACTTACGCCGCTGACGGTTGTAGTCGGGTTTGTATTATTTCGCTTCTATGACATTTTGAAACCCTGGCCCATTAAGCCCATCGATAAATACATTCATGGCGGCTTTGGCATCATGCTCGACGATATTGTTGCCGGTATTATGGCTTGTCTGAGTCTGCATGCCCTGATGCTGTTGCTGTAACGTCTCGGTAACCGCAATCCTCTGACAATAACTCCCTTCACCCTGATGAGTAAAAACCAGGTGGCTCTGCTGCTTAGGTTAATCATAAGTGGGCATGAGACGTCCGTTAACCTAAAGTCCGAATTACCATTGAGTAGCAACGCTGGCCATAGGCTAACAGGAATGTATGCCTGCACAGCGGCAAACAATCTCTAAGCCAGTGTGTCCGGTGACTTTCTTTATCGCCCTCACTGAGTTAAAAATGAAAAGGCAATTCATCAGAATGTCCAGCTTATCGGGGCAGGGTTTTAATTGTGTTGCCGGAGCGTGTAAATGGTTTGCTTATGCAGACATTCCACTTGCTTCAGCAGGTAAACTACGAAAACGTACAATTATTGGGTATGGTATGCTGATAGCGTAGTAAGCAACATAAGCTAAATCGTTATGTGAAAGTTGACCGACCAAACGTTGGTTTCGATACATTCATCCATCTGATTTATTGTTTAGACCCAGGGGCGCTATGCAGAATTTAACCTTTACCCGGAAATTGGATTACGTTGCCCATGGAGCCATGGTGGCTATTGTGGCGGTTGCCTTGTGGGGTTGGCAGGCGTATCCGCAAAATATTGACGAAAACTTTGGCAAACTGGCGCCGGCGATGATGGTCTGGCCGCTCGTTATTGTGTATCAGGCCTGGTTACTTTATGGGTTTGCACGGTCACCTGAACAGGTCAGTATTGACGCTGACAATCAGCAGTTAAAGATCAATGGCGAGGACTTCTACCCCCTTGAACAACTCGATATGCTGAAGGTGAGCTATATGGGGTATCGCTACAAAGTTAAAATCGTACAAAGTGGCAAAACCGTATTCAAAACCGGCCATTGCTATACCACGCTGACAGACAAGGAAGAAGTTGAAAACTGGGTTCGCCATCGTCTCAAAGGCGCTTTTCACGCCTGGAACAAATAACGGTGTGGATAGGTCAATAAGCGCCTGAACAGGCCGCTGGCTGAGTACGGGTACTAATGCTAAACATTAAACCCGTACGCAGCCCTGCAAAGTGAGATTACGAGGTAAACTGCTTGACGCAGCTGATGATGCCTTCGCTGTCCAGACCCAGTTCAGCGTACATTTCTTCCTGAGTGCCTTGCAGGATAAACTCATCCGGCAGGCCCAGTTGTTTTAAGCGAACGGACAGTTGATGCTGCAGGATATATTCACCTACTGCACTGCCTGCACCGCCCATAATGCAACCGTCTTCAAGAGTCACAAAATAGTCATGGTCGACAGCTAACTTAGCAAGTATGGCGGTATCCAGTGGCTTAACAAATCGCATGTCAACTAAGGTAGCGTTGAGTTCCTCAGCGGCCTTTTCGGCAAAAGGCAGCAATGTACCAAAGTTGAGAATAGCGACCCGCTCACCACTGCGCAGAGTGCGACTCTGACCAAGCATGATTTCGCTCATAGCAGTATCTGGTACTACGCCTTTACCGGCGCCGCGCGGGTATCTGACCGCCGCCGGAGCATTGGCTTTATGGCCGGTGTATAACATTTGTCGGCATTCGTTTTCATCAGACGGTGTCATTATGATCATATTGGGTATACAACGCAGGAACGCTATATCAAAGGCGCCCTGGTGTGTGGGGCCGTCGGCGCCAACAATGCCAGCGCGGTCAATAGCAAATAATACCGGCAGGTTTTGTAAGGCAACATCGTGAATAAGCTGATCGTAAGCCCGCTGCAAAAAGGTCGAGTAAATCGCCACGACCGCATTTAAACCTTCTTTGGCCATACCGGCGGCAAGGGTAACAGCGTGCTGCTCGGCAATAGCCACATCAAAATACTGCTGCGGGTACTGCTGAGAAAACCCGACCATTCCGGAGCCTTCCCGCATCGCCGGAGTAATCGCCATAAGCTTGGGGTCAACTTTGGCCATATCACACAGCCAGTTGCCAAAAATAGCTGAAAAGGTTGGATTGGATGCCTTGGCTTTGGGTAAGGCCTGATCGGCAGGGTTAAACTTAGGCACCGCGTGAAACTTGATCGGATCTTTCTCGGCTTCAGGGTAACCTTTACCTTTGCGGGTAACCACATGCAATAGCTGCGGTCCCTTAAAACGGCGCATATTACGCAGTGTGTCCACGACACCATTGACATCATGGCCGTCAATCGGACCAATATAGTTAAAGCCAAGTTCTTCAAAAATGGTGCCCGGTACTACCATACCTTTGATATGTTCTTCGGCGCGGCTGGCGAACTCTTTGATGGGCGGTACATTACTTAACAGTTTTTTGCCGCCATCCCGGATGCTGTTAAACAGGTTGCCAGTTAATAAGCGGGCAAGGTGACTGTTCAGGGCGCCGACATTTTCCGAAATCGACATTTCGTTGTCGTTTAAAATCACCACGAGATCTTTGCTGATATCACCCGCGTGATTAAGCGCTTCAAAGGCCATTCCAGCGGTCATGGCTCCATCACCAATAACGGCGACGACTTTGCGGCCCCTGGCTTCTTTTTCTGCAGCAATAGCCATGCCCAGCGCGGCGCTGATGGACGTAGACGAGTGGCCCACAGCAAAGGTATCAAAGTCGCTCTCGGCAGGCCAAGGGAATGGGTGGAGACCGTTTTTTTTGCGAATCGTTGACATTTTTCCGGCCCGGCCAGTGAGTATCTTATGCGGGTAGGCCTGATGGCCGACATCCCAGATAAGCCGGTCGAACGGGGTATTATAGATATAGTGCAGGGCAACCGTTAACTCGACCGTGCCGAGACCCGAGGCAAAATGCCCGCTGCTTTGACTCACACAGGTTAACAGGTACTGGCGGAGTTCATCGGCTAGCGTGCGGAGTTTTTCCTGCGGTAACTGGCGTAACGCCTCGGGCGTGCCGGCTAAAGCCAGTGTAGGGTAGTGCGCTAAATCTAAAGTCATGCTGTTATTATTCTGATGCGTTGAGCTGGTCAATGATTACGGCTGACCATTAAATCCGTAAAAGCAATTAAGTACTGGGTATTGTAGGGCAAACCGTGCAAGGCTTGAAGCGCCTCGTGATGTAATTTTGCTAACTCCTGTTTAGCCCCTTCCAGGCCTAACAATGAGGGAAACGTATTTTTGCCCTGTGCCACGTCTGAGCCGTTAGGTTTACCAAGGGTTTCTGTCGAGGCAGTAATATCTAAAATATCATCCTGAACCTGAAATGCCAGCCCAATCGTTTGCGCGAACTGACACAGTGCACGCTGGTGTGTGGTGGTAATATCCGGTGACACCAGACAAATCATCTCGACACACGCGGTCAGTAATGCGCCTGTTTTTAGTTGATGAAGCTGTTTTAATTCGGCAACCCCGATAGCGTCTCCGGTAGTCGCCAAATCAATAGCCTGACCACCGCACATGCCCTGATAGCCCGCCGCTCTGGCTAATGTAGCGACGAGGCGGGCGCGATGTTGATTAGCATAGTCACTCATGGGGTGTTCACACAAGAGTGTGAAAGCCTGAGTTTGCAAGGCATCACCTGCCAGTATTGCGGTCGCTTCATCAAACGCAATATGGCATGTGGGCTTGCCACGACGCAGTTCATCGTCGTCCATGGCAGGCAGATCGTCATGGACCAGAGAGTACGCATGAATACACTCAATGGCCATGCTGATAGTGCGTTGGTCAGTTTCCGGGATGTCGAGCATATTACCGGTTAAGTGCACGAGCAGCGGACGCATACGCTTTCCGCCGTTGGTGAGCGAATACAACATCGCTTGCTTTAATCTGGTGGCGGTGTCGGGTAGCTGATTGATAGCTTGCTCAAGCTCGGTATCGATACGCCGCTTAATATGCTCGTGCAATGACGCTAATTGCATGCTAGTCCTCTTGCGCAGCAGAAAAATCCTGTAACTGGCTGTCGCCGTTTTGTTCAGTCAGGATTTTGACCTTTTGTTCGGCATCGACAAGGGCTTTTTGACTCAGCCGTGAAAGCTCAATACCGCGTTCAAATTTTTTCAGCGCGTCATGAAGCGGCAGATCACCCTGTTCCATTTCTGTCACAATGGCTTCTAACTCGCTAATGGTTTGTTCAAATGACTGACTGGGTGGGGCGGATTTTTCGCTCACGATTCCCTCTTAGTGTCTCTGGCTGCGTAAAGATGGCACATTAACTGAGGGTTGCGCGGGGGTCAAATGGTTTACTCCCGGCAGGGTAAATTTAGATGACGCGCAGGCTGGCGTGCCGCTTAGGTTATCGGTGATGATGAAATGGTAGTAATATCAGTATAGAAAAAAAATAAACTGCCGATAAAATGGCAGACAGAGTTAAACATAATGATTGTTATAGCCTAACCTTACCAGTACAGTTCACCGCACGTGTGTCTGTATTATGTGTATAGAGTAGCTATAGTTAAACCATGAATTCAGTTACGCCCTGAATAAATGACGAAATGAGGGAATCAAGTGGATTTAGCAACCCTGGTAGGTATGTTAGGCGGCATCGGCTTTATTGTCATGGCGATGATCCTCGGCGGGGATCTCAGCATGTTCGTCGATGTGCCGTCAGTACTAATTGTGTTCTGTGGCAGTCTTTTCGTTGTTATGTCGCAATTTACCCTTGGCCAGTTTTTTGGTGCCGGTAAAATTGCCGGCAAAGCGTTTATGTTCAAAATAGACGTGCCCGAAGATCTCATCGAAAAAGTCGTTGAAATGGCCGATGCCGCCCGTAAAGGCGGATTTTTGGCCCTTGAAGAGGCTGAAATTGGTAACCCTTTTATGCAGAAAGGGGTGGATATGCTGGTCGATGGTCATGATATTGAAGTCGTGCGCGAAACACTGGCAAAAGATATTTCAATGACTACCGAGCGGCATGAGTTTGGTGTTTCTAT
Source organism: Alteromonas gilva (assembly GCF_028595265.1). NCBI lineage: Bacteria > Pseudomonadati > Pseudomonadota > Gammaproteobacteria > Alteromonadales > Alteromonadaceae > Alteromonas > Alteromonas gilva. The sequence continues at coordinate 512,333 of NZ_JAQQXP010000003.1, forward strand.
TTTTAAAGGGCTTGGTGACGTAGCGCCTGCCATGGGCATGATTGGAACATTAATTGGCTTGGTGGCGATGCTGTCAAACATGGACGATCCTAAAGCGATTGGACCGGCGATGGCGGTAGCGTTGTTGACCACACTTTATGGTGCGTTCCTGGCCAACGTAATTTGCTTGCCTATTGCCGCAAAATTAAGTAATCGCTTAAACGAAGAAAAGCTCAATCAGTCGTTAATTCTTGATGGCATTGTCGGTATTGCCGATGGACAGAACCCGCGGGTTATAGAAGGTATTCTTAAAAACTATCTGGCGGCCAGTAAACGCGGTGCAGCCGGCGAGGAAGAGTAGTTTATGGCGCGGCAGGAAGAGTGTCCCAAATGTCCTCCTGAAGGACTGCCCGCCTGGATGGGCACCTTTGCTGATCTGATGTCACTGCTGATGTGCTTTTTTGTGTTGCTGTTAGCCTTCTCTGAAATGGATGTGCTTAAGTTTAAACAAATTGCCGGCTCCATGAAGTTTGCCTTTGGGGTGCAAAATAAGATAGAAGTGAAAGACATTCCTAAAGGCACCAGTGTGATCGCGATGGAATTTCGCCCCGGGCGGCCAGACCCTACCCCCATCGATACGATTCAGCAGCAAACGATTGATATGACCCAGCAGATGCTGGAGTTTCAGGCCGGCGATGAAGACTCTGCCGGTGGCCGTCAAAAGCAGCGTGGCACCCAACGAGGCGGTCAGTCGCAACAAACAGCCACCGAGCAGGCCGCGTCGCCTCAACAAAGTGCAGCGGAAGAGCAAGTCGCTGAAATGATGAAAAAAGTTGCCCAACAGCTGCAAAAACAAATACTCGATGGTTCGATTGAAATGGAGTCTCTGGGTCAACAAATTACCATTCGGATTAAAGAAAATGGTTCGTTTTCCGCGGGTTCTGCTTTTTTACAGCCACAGTTTCGGCCGGTTATTCGTCAGATAGGGGAAATATTAGCGGATATGCCCGGCAAAATAGAAATATCCGGGCACAGCGATCAACAGCAGATTTCCAACGAGTTGTATCGCTCCAACTGGGATTTGTCATCGCAGCGTGCAGTGGCCGTCGCCGAGGAGCTTCGCATGGCTCAGGGGTTCGACGAAGGGCGTATGTCAGTGGTCGGTAAAGCCGCTACCGATCCGCTGATCGAAAATCCGGAAACGGCCGATGACAGGGCCCGAAACCGTCGGGTTGAGATTAATATCAACCAGGGTGAGCCGATTCGTTCCAAACCCATATCGGTGCTGGAGCAGGACGCATAGATAACACAGCATCTAAACCTTACCCGCTGACCTGGCGGGTAAGGTTATTCACATAGCGCGGCTTGCTCAGAACCAGTTGTACAGTGCTAATGGTGCGCTCTAAAAATCCACCTTCACAATACTTCAGATAATACTCCCACATACGGGCAAAACGTTCATCATAGCCGTTTGCCTCGAGCTCCTCGCGGGCGTTGGTAAAGGCGATAAACCAATCCCGTAAGGTTTTGGCGTAGTCCAGTCCAATATCCTGTAGATCCCGGATTGAGAAATCACTGGCTTGTTTGATGTGTTGGTTAAGCACCAGTTGCGACGGCAGGAAACCACCAGGAAAAATGTGCTTCTGGATAAAATCGACACCTTTATGGTAACTGTCGTAGCGCCGATCATCGATGGTAATTGATTGCAGCAGCATTAAACCGTCGGCCGTGAGCAGGCTCGCGCATTTATTAAAAAACTGGTTCAGGTAGCGTTTACCCACGGCTTCAATCATTTCAATGGACACCAACTTGGTGTATTGGCCCTCGAGCAAACGGTAATCTTTCTTTAATAAGGTCACCTGGTTTTCCAGGCCCTCACGTTTCACCCATTCTGTGGCGTAAGCATACTGCTCTTCTGAAATTGTCGTGGTAGTCACCTTGCAGCCGAAATGCTTGGCTGCGTGGATAGCCAGACCGCCCCAGCCAGTGCCAATTTCCACTAAGTGGTCATCCGGGGTGAGTTGCAGTTTATGACAAATAGTATGCAACTTATGGTATTGCGCCTCAGCCAGGCTGGCGTGCGGGTCGGGATAAATGGCCGAGGAATACATCATGCTTTTATCCAGAAAACGGCTATACAGGTTATTACCCAGGTCGTAATGTGCTGCGATATTCTTTTTGGCCTGATCCTGAGTGTTGCTGCGCATCACATGCTGGATCTTGTCCATCGGAAACGATAACCAGCTAAAACGATTTTCCCATTTATCGAGAGTCTGCAAATTTCGTGCAAAAATACGAATCACATTCGTCAACTCCGGGCTCGACCAGAGTCCATCGGTATAGGTTTCACCTGATGCAACGCTACCGCCGAGCAAGAGCTTTTTATAGGCTTTAGGCGAGTGTATATTGACCTCGGCATGGAGATCGCTTGCATGATTGCCGCACTGGGCGACTAACTCACCATTTTCTTTTATTACCAGATAACCTTCTGGTAATGCCTGCATTAAACGAATAAAGATTTGGCGGCTGCAACGTTCAATGTAAGAGAACGATAATGGCTGTGCGATGGATGATTCAGTATTGGCCATGATTTATTCCTGACTATTTATCGGATGTGAATAAACTGGCGTGCGTTTTAGCCATAAGCGCAGCGCTTGCCAGTAGATTCCGATGACAGTTCTTAGTGTCATATTAGGGATTGATTTAATTACGCTGCTGAGCGACTTTGAGTTTAAAGGTTTTTGTTCTAAGTGCATCAGCGCGGTGAAATGTTTATTGCCTTTGTAACAGCTCAAGCCCACAGAGAAGGTTGGTGCAGGCGGCTGAATGTGCCATTTATACACCATATCAATGGGATTAAACGGCGACACATGAAATGCTTTTGGTGTGTTAGCCTGGCTGGCTAAATTAACCAAGTAATGATGACGTTCATTCCAAGGCGTGTTACTGACTTCTGCGAGCATGTAGGTAAATACGCCGGTTTGTTTGTCGCGTAGAAAATACAGATTTACCGGGCTGAAATAAAAACCGAAGTGACGCGCCTGCCCAACCAGAAAAACATCCCCGTTGAGCGTGGCACCATCGTCGTTTAAGTCATTCATTGTTAACAGCACTGACTGTTTAAGCGGTATTGACGGATCGCCCAGGTAGTCACTACGGCGAAACTCAAAGGCGGCTCTGCCGGTGTTTGAAAACCCTTTGACTGTGCGCGCCAGGTGATTTACTTCGTCCAGATTTAAGCACATCATGGCAATGTCATAGTCAAAGGCGTGCTGTGTAGGGCGAAATCGCTCGTGGACAACTTTACCAGTGCAGAGTGTGCTTTCCACTACAGTGACGCTCCAAATCGCTGACATACATCGAGGGCAGAGCGCACACCATCTTCGTGAAAACCGTTGTACCAGTATGCACCGCAAAAATGCAGGTGCGCTTTACCACATATCTCAGAGCGTTGTTGCTGGGCATTCACCATCGAGGGGCTGAACTGAGGGTGGGCATAACGATAGGTGCCCAGTACCTTTTCAGCTGCAATGTCCGGCGTATTCAGACTAACGCAATAGGTAGTATCAGATGACAGACACTGCAGTATATTCATGTCATAGGTTACTGCTGCCGGTCGTTTCTGCTCCATGGGATCTCCGGTTAAGCGATAATTCCAGCTGGCCCAGGCCAGTTTTCGCTTGGGTAGTTGTTGGGTGTCATGATGAAGCACCACATCATTCTCTGCATAGCCTATCGCACCTAATATACGCGATTGGGCCTCATTTGGATGCGCCAGCATGGCTAAAGCCTGATCGCTGTGGCAGGCAAAAATGACCTCATCAAAGGTTTCCTGGTTGCCATTGTAGTCTGTTACAACAACGCCGTGACCGTCACTTTCGTTGTGGGCAACCTGCCGGACCGGCGTATTCAGCCGGATATGCTGTTCGAAGGGTTTAACCATTTTGCGCACATATTCTCTGGAACCGCCTTTAATCGTAAACCACTGCGGCCGGTCATTGATATTCAGTAAGCCATGGTTATTGAAAAACTGCAAAAAGAAAGTAAGCGGAAAGGCTTTTGTTTGTTCCAGGCTGGCCGACCAAATCGCTGCACACATAGGATAAATGTAGTGTTCGCTGAATTCGTCGCTAAACTGATGCTCGGCAATAAATGAAGATAAGGTCTCGTTGCTGGTATCCGTATCGCTGTCGAGTACTTCTTTGCACAATGAGTTAAAACGCACGATATCTTTAACAATTTTCCAAAAACGGGGACGAAACAAATTGCGTCTTTGGGCAAACAGCGTATTCAGATTATGGCCGTTATACTCAATATTTGAACCAAGGTGACGAACTGAAAAGCTCATTTGTGTTGGTTGATACTCAACACCCAGTGCAGTGAGCAATTTAATAAAGTTAGGATACGTCCAGTCGTTAAACACGATAAAACCGGTATCAATAGCGGCTTGTTGGTTATTAACCGTGACATCTTTGGTGGCCGTATGACCGCCTATGTAGTCATTGGCTTCATAAACAGTAATTGCATGGTCTTTGTTGAGAAGATAAGCGCAGGTCAGGCCGGATATACCGGAGCCGATAATGGCAATTTTTTTAGTCATACTGCAAACCTGTGAGTCCTGTTGTTATTGTAATTTTGACGATAGCCAAACCTGCATACGCCCCGGTAAACGCGAAAGTGAACGCAGTATGAGGCCAAATACGGTTGGAAAATAAATAGTACTATGCTGTTTTTCTATGCCTTTCAAAAGTGCTTTCGCCGCTTCAGGCGCAGTAATTTTCATCGGCATTTCAAAGTCATTTTTATCGGTTAACGGTGTTTCCACAAAACCGGGTGACACTGATTGCACAATTACATTGCGCTCTTTTAAATCAATTTTCATACTTTCGGTAAAGTAGCGAACCGCCGCTTTGCTCGCACCGTAAGCCTGACTGCGCGTGAACGGCAGCAGGCGTGCCATTGAATCGATGATCACTATCTGGCAACCGGCCTTAGCAGAGGGTAATAAGCCTTTAATACAATTTACGATACCAAAAAAGTTCACTTCGAAAACGCGCCGAAACATATCTGGTTCGAAATCGGGCAAGTCAACGTATTCGCAAGTGCCGGCATTTAACACCGCTATGTCAAAATGAATGTCGTTCAGCGCGGCGGTTACCGAATCAATGTCGGTGACATCAAATTGTAGCGTCGTAATATTACTGCGCTGGTCCAGTTCATTCAGCTTGTCACTGTTTCTGCCGCACGCAATGACCTGATAACCCTGTGCTGCCGCGTGGTTGGCAAGTGCTTCGCCGATCCCTGATGTTGCTCCGGTTATAAGCATGGTTTTCATGATAATAGCTTCTTTTTGATGAATTTAATGATGTGTTTTAACAGCGGAATATGTTCGTATACCATTTCGCCCAAATCATAATAATCCCGGTGATAGAGAATTTTATCGTCGACGACTTTCAATAGGGTAACGCCTGCCAGCTCAATCCAGTTAGGTTTACCGGATAGTTTGAGCTTCATTGTCCACTCCAGAACATCGCTGCAATCCATTGCGGAGCTGGCATTTTGATGGGAATCATTACTGGCTATGTTATGCCAGTTATTGATTTCAAACTGGCATGACTCGGTAGCGTCAAGCAGACCTTTAAAGTATGTATTAACCGCTGTGAGACCGTGATGTGTTGTTACCGGATCAATAAATACAACGTCCTGATGATATATTGATGCTAAATCTTCGATGTCGATCTGCGCCAAATCCCGATATAAGTTAACAAACTGTTCCTTAAACGACACGGTGGTGATTCCAATGGTTGTAATTGTCAATAATACCCACACTATCAGCGGATAGATCATCTTCTATATGTAATTTTGCCTGGTAAGATCCAAAGCCGATGTTGAGGCGTATCTTTGTCATCGTCCAATGAACTCACTTACTGTTAATGAAAATCTATTATGCGTAAAGCTCATATACCATTATTCCCGCTTTCTGCTCATTTACTACCGGGTGGGCACATGGCGCTGCGAATTTTCGAGCCAAGGTATGTACGTATGGTTAAGGAAGCCTGCGCCGGCGACGGTCGTTTCGTGCTTTGTATGCTCAATAGTCGTGGCGAACAAGAGAGTAACCAACATATCTTTGATATTGGCACGATGTGTAAGATTGTCGACTTTGATCTGCTTGAGGATGGTTTGTTAGGTATCAAAGTTGAGGGTCAGTATTGTGTACGCGTGGCAAACATCAAGACAGAAAGTGATGGACTGCGAGTGGGAGAATACGAGCAGATCTCTGACTGGGCCACTAATATAGATGACTCGGCCATTGAGCCTTTACGGGAAAAGCTGGAGGTTATTTACTCGCGGTACCCGGAGATTGCCAAGCTGTATCCGGAATTAAAATTTTCAGAACCACTTTGGGTCATTTACCGATGGTTGGAGTTGCTGCCGGTGGACGCTGAAAATAAACAAGCTTTTCTTAGTGAGCAAAATTGCGACAAGGTGTTAAACTATATAAATAACCTGGTTCGATAATTTTATCTTTTTTTTGATCCAAAGCCGTTTTAGGTGCGTAACAAATGGACACGGAATAAAATCGGACAAAAAAATATGCTTGTTGGAATCCCTTTGGAACACGAGAACAGTGCGATAGAACCGAAAGAATGTGCGACCGAAATGTCGGATTACTTAGTGAAAGTAGCCGAGGACCGCTGCAAGGCATCATTTTCCAGAGTATTTGGTTTTTTTGCGCCTCGATTGCGCTCGTATGCACTGAAGCAGTTAGGTAACGAAGCGCTGGCCATGGAGCTGGTGCAAGACACTATGTCAAATGTATGGCAAAAAGCGCATCTTTTTAATTCCGAGAAAGGTTCCCCGTCGACATGGATTTTCACTATCGCGCGAAACATCCGTTTCGACATGTTGCGCAAAGTGCAAAACAGAAAAGAAGATATTTGTGCAGACGATTTGTGGCCGGTGTTGTGTGAACAAACGCCAGATGCTAACGAAAAGTCACTCGATGAACAGGTAACGCTTGAGCAAATTGGGCATCTTTTTGACTCACTGCCCGACAAGCAGAAAGTCGTAATAGAGTCTATTTATATAGACGGTAAGTCTCAACAAGAAATAGCTGATGATTTGGATATTCCGCTCGGTACTGTAAAATCGCGGACCAGATTAGCCCTTCAGCGCCTTAAAGGTATGTTAAGCGATCATGATTAAGTTTCATCCTAAACCGGAGCTCCTTGAGCAGTTTGTATCGGGTACGTTGTCTCCTGCTGAATCGTTAATGGTATCTGCGCACTGCGATATGTGTCAGTACTGTCAGGGGCAGGTTGAGGCACAAACCGAGGAGTTTGCTGCGCAGCAGTTAGAGCTGGAAGCGGTTAGCGACAGCTATGACCCGCAGTTCGACCTGATGCTGGCGAATATTACTCAGCAACCTGTTGCAGAAACGGTGTATTCAAATGGTCGGCGCTCACGCACGAGTGAGCAGCCGGGTTCTTCCATAGAGCTTGATGGCAGAAAATTTGAACTGCCGAAAACGCTGCACAGACTGGTACAAAAACGCGGAAACTGGTCGTCGCTCGTGGGCAAATTATGGCAGGCGCCAGTGGAGTTAGGTTACGACGGCGTGGCTAACTTTATTTATATGGGTCAGGGCGGTTCAGTTCCTGAGCACACCCATCGCGGCTCTGAGATGACACTGGTAATTAACGGTGAGTTCTCGGATGGCATGAACGATTATGACACGGGCGACTTCATTTACCTAAATGGTGAACACACGCACGCGCCGCACTCCAGTTCACACGAAGGATGTTTAGTATTCAGCATTGTTGATCAGCCCCTTCACTTTACGTCTGGTATTGCCAGATTACTGAATCCTTTCAGCCATCTCTTCTTTAGATAGGATATAACGAGTCCGGTTAACGAATCCCTACCGGGCTCGTTGTGTTAAAGCCGCTGTTGTTATAGCCATAGAGTTTTGCGCTGCTCCAATCAGATACCTCCGCACATTAGCATCATTGTATAGCTTGGTGAAAATTGCTCCCCGGCATGGTTATATTGAATTTCCCTTGCTATGCTGGAACGATCCTGTTCTCAACGCTAAATACAGATGGTTACGCAGCTCATAGTGCAGTTTGGTATTTACTGCTTGTTCCCTCTTATCCTTACCTTCGAAAAAAATCCGCAAACCCGTCGCGTTTCTTTTTATGTTTACATTAGCCTGGTGTTGTTAATGGGCGGCTTCCTGGGCGCCGTTTATCATGCCAACCTGCCTGGCGAGGTCTATATTTCCGGCGGAACACTTGCTTATGGTGGTTTCATCATGGCGGGAGTATTAATGGCATTCATTGAGAATGATGCGTTTATATTACGAAATATCATCCGTCTGGTGGCCATGGTGGGGGTTTTCAAAGTCGCCTTGTTTACCAGTATCGCTCAAACACTGGTCTCATCTGAGGTGGGTAATCCATTAAATACACCGGCAGCGTTATTCGAAATATCAATTCCGCTCATTGCTATTGGCGCGGTGCTGATCATTATTGAGTTGTACACGCTATTTTTTATGTTTGACCGGTTGAAGTCACGCCTGTCCAATTATGCTCTGCTAAGCGCGGCATACTCTTTGTGTTTTGTTTTCGTCATTATTGCTGATGGCGTATTGTTTCCCTTGCTGGCCCTGGATATGAGCGGTGAGGTGTTCACGCTTATTATCGGTAATCTGAGTGGTAAAGTGGTTATTGCTTTATCCTTTGGGTTGTTTTTGTTTTGTTTCATGCTCACAAATAAAACCAGAATGAAAAAAGCCTTGTCAGACCCTCTTGTTGATTGGCGTTTGTTACTTTCCAGTAGCAGTAAAATAGTTGCTACGCTGGAATCAAACGAGCAGCAATTACGCCAGGCAAAAACCGTATTTGAACAAAGCCGCGAAGGCATTGCGGTGCTAAACAAACACTATTGTATCATTAACACCAACAAGGCGTTTCAAACCCTTTTTAATGAACAACAACCTAGCGATTTACATAATCAGAATCTGCTCGATTTGTTTGAGCTGCATGCCCGGCAAGACGCTATCGACGAGCATTTGAAGAAGAGCAGTAGCTGGACAGATGAAGTGGCGTGGCGCGACAACGATAAGCTTCAATACGGCTTGCTAACCCTGGTAGTGGTTGAAAATCGACACCAAGGGCTGACGACTTATACTGCAACATTAACCAATATCTCAGAATTGGTGGAGGCACGAGAGGAACTTCGTCACCTTGCACACCACGATGTGCTGACAAACTTGCCAAATCGTCGTGCACTTCAGATTGAACTGGAATCCGCCCAAAGCTCACTGCGCAACGACGCCACGATTTATGCGTTGTTACTGATAGATTTGGATAACTTTAAGCAGATTAACGACAGCCTTGGTCATTCAATCGGTGATAAGCTGTTAATTCAGATCAGCCGCCGCCTGTCACCTGTATTGCCACCCCAAGCCCGTCTTTTTCGGATCGGTGGAGACGAATTCTCGTTATTTTATAAACAGCCGGCCGAAGCAGCCTCGGTGATACAACTGGCCAATGCGATTCGGTTACAACTGAGTTATCCGTATGATATCGGCTCCTCTGTACCTGTCTACATTGATTGTTGTATCGGTATAAGCTGGTATCCAAATCACGCCCAATCCCTCGCAGAGCTTTATCAACAGGCCGATACCGCTCTGTATTGGGCTAAAGGGTTAGGCAAGGGCACAGTAAAAGTTTATCAGTCAGTAATGACGGAATCGCGGTTATCCACACTGACCATGGAAAGCGCATTACGGGATGCCATTAAAGCCGGGCAAATAAAGGCCTACTTACAGCCAAAGGTGGACATCAGGCACGGTCGGGTGGTGGGCGCCGAAGTCCTCGCCAGATGGATAATGCCCGATGGGCAAAGCATTTCCCCTGACATATTTATTGCGCTGGCTGAAGATACCGGACTCATTGAGCCGCTCACCCAAAGTATTATGCTAAGTGCCTGTGAGGCGTTACAGCAAATAAAACCACTGGTTACCAGTTCGTTTAAATTGGCGGTGAATATCTCCGCCCGTCAGCTAATTAACGATAATTTATGTGCAGACTTAAAAGCGATCATTGATGGGAGTAATTTGTCGGCGAATCACTTTGAACTGGAGCTCACCGAAACGGCGCTGATTGATGTTAATTTAGGAACCCTGGCAACTTTTAAGCTCGCGGGATTTACCCTTGCACTGGACGATTTTGGCACCGGCTATTCGTCATTGTCATACCTGAATAAACTACCTGTCGACACGTTAAAAATTGATAAAAGCTTTATCACCAGTATTCCTGGCGAGCCGTCGAGCTGTAATCTAACCCGCAGCATCATTAAAATTGCCGACGACCTGGGCTGTGATGTTGTTGCCGAAGGTGTTGAAACGGCGCAGCAGCTGCAGTTTTTGGTCGATGAGAAGTGCGCTTATGCGCAGGGCTTTTTATACAGTAAACCCTTGCCGATAACTGAATTTGTCGATTATTTACGAGCCAATCAGCAGCGCAATAAAAAGGGCAGTCAATGACTGCCCTGCGTGGTTCAACGGTTACTGTATGGCTTACCTGATTCAACCAATAAATTCACTGTTCGGATAATTTAACTTAAGTGTTTTCATGGCATTGTCACGCAGCTCTTGCAAATCTAACTGATCATAACTTTCCACCATAATCTCCAGTGCCTGCTGTACCTGGTTTGAATCAGGGTAATGTTCAAGTATATAGCGGCCACGATTGGCGGCGGCAATAAAAGCTTTGCGACGCATGTAGAAACGGGCTATTGAAATTTCATAGCTAGCCAGACGATTTTTAATAAATACCATGCGCTGGCGCGCATCCGCGGCATACTTACTGTCAGGAAATTGCTGAATAAGTCGTCTGAAATCGTCAAACGCCTGTTTCGACTTACTGGGGTCGCGGTCGGTATTGTCGATCCCCACCAACTCCTGAAACAAATTGTTGTCGGCTTCCATGTTGGTCAGTCCGCGCATGTAAAAGGCATAATCGACATCGGAATGATTAGGGTTTAAGCGGATGAAGCGATCAATTGTTGCCAGGGTTTGATCGACTTTAGCTGATTTGTAATAACTGTAAATAAGATCCAACTGAACCTGATGTGACAAGGGGCCGAACGGAAAACGCGAGTCAAGTGCACTCAACGTATCGGCAGCAGCGGCAAAATTACCATTCGCCATGCTTTCTCGTGCTCTGTCATACAGTGCTTGTGCGCCTAAGTTAGCGTTAATCACTTCTTCTTCTTTGTCTGACGATGAGCACCCGGCCAGTGTCAAAATGAGGCCGATAATCAGCGGTGCAAAGCAACGGTTTATTTTCATAGTACTACTAATTCCTGGTACATATTTAAATTTACTGCAGAGCATTACAGTATGTATTGGGGTATTTTAACGTACTCTTAAACGCAAACACCACATAAACTCCAAAAGAAAACGTCCACAGTCTGCAAACCTGTTATAATCTGCCTTTTGTGTTCTCTCTCTTTAGGCGGTTATGGTACAACAAAGTTCACAGGTTTCATTGGCAGCACAAACTGACTACCAACATTTCGGACTCAGGTTAGATCAGGTTGTTGCCGATTTGTTCCCTGAATATTCTCGTTCAAAGCTAAAAGAATGGATTCTGGGCGGTAATGTAACGGTTAATGGCGAAGTGTGCAAAGTTCCTCGTCAAAAAATGACCGGTGATGAGTCGATAGCCGTTGAAGCTGAGATAACTCAGCAGGTTGCTCATAGTGCCCAGGACATCGAGCTGGATATCGTATTCGAAGATGAACATATCCTGATCATCAATAAGCCTGCCGATTTGGTTGTCCACCCAGGCGCCGGCAATCGCGACGGCACGCTGCTCAATGCCTTACTGGCTCATGTTCCTGATATCGACAAGGTACCAAGAGCCGGTATCGTTCATCGCTTAGACAAAGACACCACCGGATTAATGGTAGTGGCTAAAACCATTCCCGCGCAGACCCATCTGGTCGAGCAGTTGCAATCGCGGGTAATGAGCAGAGAATATGAAGCGTTAGCCCTGGGAACCATGGTTGCCGGTGGTGTCGTGGACGCACCAATTGGTCGTCATCAGACCAAACGGACTCACATGGCGGTGCGGGAACAGGGTAAACCGGCCGTGACGCATTACCGGGTAATTGAGAAGTTTCGTGCCCATACTCACTTAAGGCTGAAACTTGAGACCGGCCGGACCCACCAAATTCGTGTTCATATGGCCCATATAAAACACCCACTGGTCGGCGACCCTGCTTACGGTGGACGCTGGCGATTGCCAAAAGGTGCGAGCGAGGAGTTTGCGGATATGCTGCGCTCGTTCAGACGACAGGCACTGCACGCTGCGCAGTTATCGCTTTATCATCCGGAATCCGAGGAGTGGCTATCCTGGCAAGCACCTCTGCCCGAGGATATGGTAGAACTCATTGAAGCGACCCGCGCTGATACGCAGCAGTATGGGCTCGATGAACTTTGAGTTACCGACAGTGGTGCCGCAATGGCCGGCACCACCCAATGTAGTAGCCTACTGCACTACCCGTGATGGGGGAGTGAGTCAGGGGCCCTACCAATCGCTGAACCTTGGCTTTCATGTTCACGACGATCCTGCTGCGGTAACACAAAACCGCAAACGTCTGCCGCACGCCGATAAGCTTCGGTGGCTGGAGCAGATCCATGGTCATGATGTTATCGTCTTACCGAGTACACAGCACACCGCAGATGCCGCGATTAGCCGCACGCCTGAACATTATTGTGCAGTGATGACAGCAGATTGCATACCGCTATTATTGTGCAATAAACAGGGCACGGAGGTGGCAGCGGTGCATGCCGGCTGGCAGGGCTTAAAGGTGAAGATCATCGAGCATACGCTGGCCAGGCTAAGCGCTGATGCGCAAGATGTTTATGCTTGGATAGGACCGGCAATCTGTCAGCAGTGCTACGAAGTGTCGCACCAGGTTGCACAGTATTTTAGTCAGTATCCAGGCGTACTAACGCGTTCGGCCAGCGCCGACAAGTACCTGCTAAACTTACCGCTGGTGGCCGAGTATCAACTTCTGGCCGCGGGCGTTAAAAACATTGTGCAATCCGGGCTATGTACGTACCAGGATGCGCGTTTTTTCTCTCATCGTCAGGCTTCTCACCACCATTGCCAACAGACAGGTCGACAGGTCAGTGTTATCGGCCTCCTCGGCTAACGCCTTATATTTCTGTACAGCTACCAAACTGTCACATAGTATTTATGCCGTACTGAGCAGTTTGCTCTAATGATTGTAACTAGCTAAACAAGGAGATGTTTGTGAACAAACGTCTGAGTTCGTGTTTTTGGGTTTTTTCTCTGTTGTGTGTTGTATCCGGAGCAGTCAGTGCTGCGTCACCGGAACGGTTTAAAGGCCACATGATGTTGCTGGCCGATGATCTATTGGCCGGTCGTGATACCGGAAGTCTCGGGCATGATTTCGCATCGCTGTATATTGCCAGTGAGTTACAAAAAATGGGGGTATCACCCGGCGGTGATAACGGCACTTATTATCAGGTTGTTCCGTTTAAGCAGTCCACGCTGGATATGCAGTCACCCCGGTTAGTGGTGTCTAACGGTAACGAATCCGTTGAATTTGAGTTTATGCAAAACATGCTGATGAGTGCCGACATCAATAGTGAGTCCTCCAGCGTTACCGCAGAACTGGTGTTTATGGGCTTTGGTATTGACGCGCCTTACCTTAATTACACCGATTACGAAGGTGTTGATCTGAACGGCAAGATTGCGGTGATTTTGTCTGATCGCCCGCATGACTTCCCCAGTGAAGAAGGCTCGCATTATCGCCGCCTCATCTCCGAAAGCCTGGTGGAGCATGGCGCTGTCGGCGTCATCGTGGTCAGTACGCCGGTTTCTGAGTCGGTTTCGCCCTTTGAAAAGCGCAAGCTTTACGTTAAAACGCCAAGCACACGCTGGCTGACCAAAGAAGGCAGTGTCTTTAATGGTTTTCCGCAAATCAAGGGTAGTGCTACCCTGAGTATTGAGGCTGGCAAAACATTGTTTGACATGGCGGGCATTGATCTGGAAGCCATTTTTGAAAAAGTTGAAAACAATGAGCCGTTAACGTCCAGGCCGCTCGGCTTAACAGCCACGATTGAAAAGCAATCTGTGTTAAGTGAAACCACCAGTCCTAATGTGATTGGCATCATTGAAGGCTCTGATCCGCAGTTAAAGGATGAGTACATTATTCTGACCGCCCATTCCGATCACATTGGTGTGAGTCAGAATTCCGTATTAAAAGACAAAATCAATAACGGTGCCATGGACAACGCCAGTGGCGTATCAACCCTGCTCGAAATTGCCCACGAGTTTCATCACGCCGACAGTAAACCCAAACGTTCTATTATATTTGCGTTTGTTACCGGTGAAGAAAAAGGCCTGCTGGGCTCAGAATATTATGCGAACTATCCAACTGTTCCGATTGAAAAGATTGTTGCCAATGTCAATTTGGATATGCCCATTTTAACTTACCGCACCAATGAGATTATTGCGTTTGGGGCAACGCACAGCTCGCTGGAAAGCTCGGTAAGTGAGACCTTGTTAAAAAACGAGATGAAACTGATTGACGATCCGATGCCAGAGCAAGCCATTTTTGTGCGCAGTGATCAGTACAGTTTTGTGAAGCAGGGCGTTCCGGCTGTCTTTTTAGTCCCCAGTCTGGCTGCAGACGTGAAGGATGCGCTTGGCGTATCGCCGCAAACCTTCCTGGCCAAACATTATCATATGCCATCTGATGATCTGAATTTACCTATCGACTATGACTGGGCGGCGCAGTTTGTTGAAATTAACTACGCTATTGCCCGAGATTTGGCCAATACGCCAATAACACCAAGCTGGAATGAAGACAGCTTTTTCTCCACCCTCGGCGCTAATAAATAGTACGCGATAGGAAATGACGTCAACGGCGCCAACTGTTTACAGTGGCGCCTTTTTTGTATTGGTCCGTCAGTGGCTAAGTCCGGCTAATGAAGCAACTACCTGAAAATGTTGATCTGCAACAATAGAGCAACAACTAAACTAAAAATTTTGTTTAAATATTGTTCGCTCGACTTGAATCCCACGCCTATCATACCCATAAATTGAGCAAGGTTATTTAGCACGGTTAAAAGAGGTTACCCATGCGTTTAGATAGATTTACCAGCAAGTTCCAGATTGCGATCTCCGATGCGCAGTCTCTTGCGTTGGGCAGAGATCATCAGTTTATCCAGCCCGTGCATTTAATGACAGCACTACTTAATCAGCAAGGCGGCTCGGTGCGGCCTATGCTTGATCAGGCAGGAGTCAATGTAAATGCCCTGCGCTCGGCACTTGCCGAAGCCGTTGACCGCTTATCCCGGGTAGAGGGAGTAGGTGGCGATGTGCAATTAAGCAAAGAAAGTGTGGTGCTGCTGAATTTGTGCGACAAGATTGCTCAGCAGCGCAAAGATGACTACATCACCTCCGAAATATTTGTCTTAGCTGCCATACAGGATAAAGGCCGCCTGGGCGATATTTTGCGTGATCTGGGGATTACCAAAGACACCATCGAAAGCGCCATTGATGCCATTCGCGGCGGTCAGAAAGTGACTGATCCGAATGCAGAAGACGTGCGTCAGGCATTGGAAAAATACACCACAGATCTCACTGAGCGCGCCGAACAAGGCAAGCTTGACCCGGTTATTGGTCGCGACGATGAAATTCGCCGCACCGTGCAGGTATTGCAGCGCCGGACCAAAAACAACCCGGTCCTGATTGGTGAGCCCGGTGTGGGAAAAACCGCCATTGTTGAGGGCTTAGCGCAGCGAATCATCAACGGCGAGGTACCAGAGGGCTTAAAAGATAAGCGTGTGTTATCGCTGGATATGGGCTCGCTGGTGGCCGGTGCAAAGTACCGCGGAGAATTTGAGGAACGATTAAAAGCCGTGCTTGCCGAACTGTCTAAAGAGGAAGGGCGCGTCATTCTGTTTATTGACGAGCTGCATACCATGGTAGGGGCGGGTAAGTCTGACGGCGCTATGGACGCCGGCAATATGCTTAAACCGGCGCTGGCGCGCGGCGAACTGCATTGCGTAGGAGCAACGACGCTCGATGAGTATCGTCAGTACATTGAGAAAGACGCAGCGCTTGAACGCCGCTTTCAAAAAATCGTCGTCGACGAACCCAGCGTTGAAGATACCATTGCTATTTTACGCGGCCTCAAAGAACGTTATGAGCTGCATCATTCGGTAGACATTACCGACCCGGCAATCGTGGCGGCAGCCAACTTATCGCACCGGTATATCAGCGATCGCCAGTTACCCGATAAAGCCATCGATTTAATTGACGAAGCGGCGTCGAGTATTCGTCTGCAGATAGACTCTAAGCCAGAAGATATGGACCGCCTCGAGCGACGCATCATTCAGTTAAAACTGGAAGAGCAGGCACTGGCTAAAGAAACCGATGATGCCAGTCACAAGCGTCTTGAAATGATTGAGTTAGAGCGTGAACAGGCCGAGATCAAATTGGCGGAGCTCGAGGCAATCTGGAAACAAGAAAAAGAGGCCATGCAGGGCACACAGTCTATTAAGTCGGAGCTTGAACAAGCCAAACTGGACTTAGAAATTGCCCGCCGTGCGTCTGATCTTAACCGTATGTCAGAGCTTCAGTACGGACGTATTCCCGAGCTTGAGATGAAACTGGAAAAAGCGGCAGAGAATGAGTCAAAAGAAACACTGCTGATGAAAAACCGGGTTACGGAAGCGGAAATTGCCGATGTACTGTCGCGCTGGACCGGTATTCCGGTGTCGAAAATGCTCGAGGGTGAACGCGATAAATTGTTACGCATGGAAGACGTATTACACAAGCGTGTTGTTGGCCAGCAGGAAGCCGTGAACGCGGTGTCCAATGCCATTCGCCGTTCACGGGCCGGTCTGTCTGATCCGAACAAACCCATTGGTTCTTTCCTGTTTTTAGGCCCCACAGGCGTGGGCAAAACAGAGCTGTGTAAATCGTTGGCCGGCTTTATGTTTGATACCGAAGATGCCATGGTTCGTATCGACATGTCGGAGTTTATGGAAAAGCATTCGGTGGCCAGGTTGGTCGGCGCACCGCCGGGATATGTCGGCTACGAAGAGGGCGGCTACCTGACTGAAGCCGTTCGCCGTAAGCCCTATTCGGTGATTTTGCTGGATGAAGTAGAAAAAGCCCATCCGGATGTCTTTAACATACTGCTCCAGGTATTAGACGATGGCCGCTTAACCGACGGGCAGGGACGCACGGTAGACTTTAAAAATACCGTCGTCATTATGACCTCCAATTTAGGCTCTGACATTATTCAGGATAAGCATCAGGAAAGTCAGTATGAAGAAATGAAATCAATGGTCATGAACGTTGTTGGCCAGCATTTTCGTCCTGAGTTTATTAACCGCGTCGATGATATCGTCGTGTTTCACCCGCTGGGCAAAGAGCAAATTAAGCAAATTGCCAAAATACAGCTGGCGTCACTGCGTGCACGTCTTGCTGAAAAAGGGTACAAGCTCGAATTATCAGCAGGGGCCATGGATAAGCTCGCCGATGCAGGCTTTGATCCGGTATTTGGTGCACGGCCTCTGAAACGGGCGATACAAACACAAATTGAGAACCCACTGGCGCAGCAACTCCTGTCAGGCAGCTTGCTACCGGAGTCAACGGTCAGAATTGACCTGGACGGCGATCATTTAGTCATTGTATAGGGTTATCCAGCATTGTAGCGGAAGACGAAAAAGCCGGTGATAGTTATCACCGGCTTTTTGTTTAACCTGGCTTTGCCTTATAAGAGGCTATCGAGTAACGACTGGGCTTTGTTACGGCTATAAAACGGACGTTCAACAGATACTGCTTTTTGTAGCTCGTCGATTGCTTCGTTATTGCGGTTTAATTTGGCCAGCGTGTAACCAATATGATAGCGCGTTTCGGGGTTTTTGGAGTCACGGGCAAATGCGCGGCGCAATATACCCAGACCATCCTCTAATTGCCCCTGCTGAACCAGTACCCAACCGTAGGTATCCAGAATTTCTGGCGCGCTACTGTCCAGTTCATAGGCCTGAGTAATATACTCTTTGGCCTGCTGAAGATCCTGCTCAAGGCTCATAACGGCCAGCTTATTTAAAACAATCGGTTTGTTAAACAGCTTCTCTTCAAGCAGTAAAGACTTATACAGTGCTGTGGCCTTGTCGAAGTTACCCTGAATAAAATAAAACTGCGCCAGGAGGTTTTTGGCCAGCACGTTTTGGGGAGAACTTTTTAAGATTTTTTCCGACTGCGACGTAAACGCCTCATCATTATTGCCCCGCAGAGCAAAGTCATAAAGTAATACCAGTGCCTGATAAAAATCAGGATCTATGTTTAGTGCCTGTTGTAAACTCGCGGTAGCACCTTGGGTGTCATCCTGGCGTTTATGATAGAGCGCCATGACCAACCAATAATTGGCATTCTCGCCATTATTATTGCGCATGTTATCCAACAGTTGTTTAGCGGTAGTAAGTTCATTGGTTTCAATGAGCAGTTTTATCTTTTCTAAGGCTAAACGTTGGCTGTTTGGCGCGAGTTCCAAGGCGGTATCTAAAGATTTTAATGCGCCCGGGAGGTCGTTTACTGCGCGTTGCAGTTCACTTTGCTGGAGCAACAAGGATACTGACTCCTTGGTGAAATGTTCAACAATTGCCAGGGTTTTCCTGGCTTCAACATTGTTTCGTTTCTGGATAAGCAAGGTCGTTTTTAGCAGCAGGTAATCAGCGTTGTCGAAGTCATCTACCAACAGACGGTCGACATGATAAATCGCCCTGTCGAAGTCACTTTCAGACTGATGCAATTTAGCCAATTCGAGTCTGGCATAGGTAAAACCAGCGTCGAGCACAAGAATATCGTTGTACAGTGAGATGGCGTTTTCCACATTCCCTTGTTTCACCATATTATGTGCTTTCAGCAGGAGCGATTGAGGGTGATTAGGGGAGAGTTCAAGGAGCTCTTCGATGACTATATTCGATGCCTCGAACTCTTGCTGGCGACTGAGTATCGCCGCTTTATTAAATTTCGCTGCAAATAAATCAGGCTTTTTTGCCAGCGCGAACATAATGAGATCGAGGGCCTCATCGTATTCTTTTAGGCGAATTAATATCCCGGCTTTGAGGTTAATAAAGTCGGGGTCGTCAGGATATAACGCTAAGATAGCTTCGGCACTCTTTAATGCATCGTCCAGCGAACCTTCCCTGAGTTTAAGCAGGCTATAAGTGAGCAGAAAAGGCACGTTCTGATTGTTGTCAGCATAGCTGCTATCGAGAATAGCTATGGCCTGCTCCATATTGCCCCGCAGTGCCATAAGTCGAATCTTATACAAACTGACTCTGGGATCTTCGGGAAAACGCTCGCTCAGCTCGTCACTCAGGCGCTGTGCCTTAAACGTTTTATTTTGCTTTAAATACAGATCGCCAAGTAATAAGGCTGATTCAATGTCATCAAGTAAGTTTTTCTCGTGCTTTTCTAATAATATCAACGCCTGGCGGTTTCGTTGTGTCATTAAATACGTTCTTGCCAAAAGCACGATCGCTTGGGTGTCATTGGGGTTGCTGATTAAATACCGGGAAAAATCTCTGCCTGCTTGTTCGGTATTACCATGGAAGAAAGCCGTTAAACCACTGATGTAAAGCAGAACAGGTTGGTCGGCAATAATTTCCGGCGAAAGACTCGCCATTATTTCGTTAAGTTGCTCCAGGCGAGAATTACTGATGAGCTGCTTTTTATCTTTACTTTCAAGCCAGCTGCTCAACAGAATGGCCAGTGGGTCGTTAGGTGTCTTTTGAATAATTTCATCAACAAACGCTCTGGCACTATCAAAGTCGTTGCTTTTTAAGTAAATGTCCGCCAGCTTTCTGAGTGTGACAGGGTCGTTGGGGTCTAACCTAAGTGCTTTTTGCAGATAATCAATCGCATTATCATAGTCGTTACGAGCGTGTGATAACTCGCCTTTGAGTCGCCAGGTAACCGGCGACTCACCATTAAAACTGAGGGCTTTATCCAAATAAGACTGGACTGCGTCAAAATCTTCTTGCGATAACGCCACCGAGGCGAGACCGTTATAAGCAGGTATATAGGTAGGATCGATATCCAGACTCTGTCGATAGGCACTATTTGCACACTCCAAACGTCCCAGACGAGTGCATGCCGTAGCGCGTATTTGCAACCATTTTAGCTTGTGTTCATTGACTAACTGCTCGGTGCCATTAAAGTTGATGACCCGTTCATATTTGTTCTGAAAAAGTAAGGCGTTACCCAATGCTTCAGCAACCAGATTGAAGTCTGCACCCTGATCTAAAGCTTCATAAAATTCACTTTCGGCGGCGTTCAGGTAGCCGTTGATGAGTAATATTTTACCCATTAGGATTTTTGCAGCGAGATTATCCGGATCCTGCTTTAAGCTATTTTTTAAATGGATAAACGCATCGTCATAAGCGGCTTGATTATAAGCTGATAGTGCTTTTTCATAATCATCTTCTGAGCTTGCAAATGACAATGTGCAAACAGGCAAACATAGCAAAACTAACAAAGCTAACGTTAAACGCATATTTTCTTTCAGTCTCTGTTGGGTAATTCTGATTGTGAACAATAAGTGCTGAAAACACCATAAAACTGTAGGTTTTATCCCGAATTTTTATGTTACTACGCTTTAGTGCTAAACAATAAGCTTACGCAAATAGATTTATTATTATCAGCGCAACACCGCGTGCAAGCGCCGTAAGCTTGTATTAGCGATGTCTTACACTGTGTTAGGGCGCGTTACGCCATTAATAATGACGGATATATAAGGTACTTTGCTTGCAATGTTGAACAACCATGGATGACATTTACGACATGTCCAGATTGGTTTGCCCTGGGGGATCACGTTGAATAGTACTTTAATCTAAGCAATCCCAGGCGTTGCTCAGTGTCAGCCTGGGATGCATTAAATAACGCGTAGCGTCGGAATTGGTGTAAACAGTGCCAGGCCATTAATTATGCGCCGAGCTGTTTACTCTTGCGTTGCCATACAGCAAAACCGCCTGCCAGTAACATTAACGCGAGTGTACCCGGCGCGCTGACTGGGTCTGCGTTGTCATCGTTGGTCGAGCCTTGCGCTTTGCTAAAGCCGATAGAGGATAATTTGAATTTATCGTCGCCCTGAGAAAAACCATCAACATAGGCAAAGATTGAGTTATACGCCCCTACCAGCCAATACTTCGAGAAACCAGTGGTAGTAAAATCGGAATGATAGTTACCATAGCTGCCGGTAATACCAAAGCTTCCTTTCAGCGCGGTGCCTACTGAACTTGCAATGTCAGACCAACTTGCACTGCCGCTTGTTAGCTGGCTTACGTCAGATAAGCCAGCAACGGTTACCTGTTGGCTAGAAGAGTGTGCGCCTAACCAGCTAAAAGCTGCACCGTTCAGTTGCACTTCTTCTGAGAAGGAAAACAGCACCATGTCGTAATCGGGAATAAACCCTGTTTCTCTCCAACCACCGTTTTCCCAGCGATAAGAGTGGCCTTCATTGTCTATGGAATGGCTGTGGCTATGGCTGTCAAAGCTTTGTTCATCTGCGTTTTCGATACCCAGACCTTCGCCATAGGGACCCGATAAACTGGCGGATTCAACAGTGTTATCGTCAGATCCAGCAGTATCTGACCACGCGGTAACAGAGATGGATACACCATTCACCACGACGGTGCTGCCAGTAGGATCGACACTACTATCATAAACACCCTGACCGTCCCTTGAATTAATACCGTAGCCATCCTGTGAATTAGTCAAGTCATAGGTCGAGGCTGCGCGCCAGGAATCACAGCCATTCACGTTGCAATCTGTACTCGCAATGGCCGTTATTGGTGTTGCAATAATCAGAGCGGTTACTACCAGAATAGATTTAGTATAATACAGCTTCATTCAACTCTTCCTCATTCTGCACTACTCAGTATCAATAAACTCTGCATTTTTCATGCCGAAGATATAATACCCACTTTTAACAGTGTGTTAGTGCAATTTTTAATGAATAGATGCCGCTTTTGTAAAAGAATTCGACAGCTACTTTAGGATGAGATGACCGTTCAACATGGTTTAATCGTCATCCGAACAACAGTTAAATTGTAACACCGGGCAAAGAGACGTTTGGTATATGAAGTGATAAGTGATTATAGTAAACCACTATTAAGCTTTGCTTACGATAGTGCTGAAAATCACAGAAACTTAACAAAGAATGTGAAATAATGGGTTTTGAAATAAGTAACAGAGAAAACTATGACAGAGAGTAAACATAAGGGCATATATTTACTGCCTAATTTGCTGACTACGGCAGGATTATTTTCAGGCTTTTTCGCTGTTGTCTCTTCAATGAATGGTAGGTTTGAAGCTGCAGCAGTAGCGGTATTTGTAGCGATGATTTTTGATGGTCTTGACGGGCGTGTAGCGCGCATCACCAACACTCAAAGTGACTTTGGCGCCGAATACGACTCCATGGCCGATATGGTATCCTTTGGAGTGGCCCCGGCTTTGGTCGCCTATAACTGGGGATTGAGTGAGCTCGGTAAACTGGGATGGTTTGCTGCCTTTATATATGTTGCCGGGGCTGCATTGCGCCTGGCCAGGTTTAATACACAGGTTGGTATTGCCGATAAACGTTTCTTTCAAGGGTTAGCAAGCCCTGCTGCCGCGGCTGTGGTCAGTGGTTTTGTGTGGCTTGGGGTCGAATACGACATTAATGGTAATGACATTGGCATCCTTGTGGCATTGGTGACCGGACTATCCGGTTTACTCATGGTAAGTAACTTTAAGTATAACAGTTTTAAAGAGGTAGACTGGCATGGCAAAGTGCCGTTTGTCGCGCTCCTCCTTATATTGCTAATATTCATTGTGGTAGCAACCGAGCCTGCATTGGTGTTGTTTCTTGTGTTTGCCTTATATGCGCTGGCGGGTCCAATCAATACATTCCGGACTGTAGATAAAGTCACCTTAAATGATGTGGTAGGCGACCAGCTGGAAGACGCTGACTTTAAGGCTGATAAACCAGCTGAGAACGATAATGCCAGCGCCGAAGCAGATCCGGCTAATACCGAAACTGACAAAGATAAACCTTAAAACAACAGCAAAGCTTTAAGGATTGTACAAAACGCGACCAAACGGTCGCGTTTTTCATTTTTTTTGTCAAATCACTGTTGACGCAGACGCAAAGATACGTAAAATGCGCGCCTCACTTCGACGGGTTTAACGACAACATTGAAGTGGTGTTTCAGAGAAAACGGTTTGCGAAAATAATTCAAAAAACATGTTGACTCAAAAAACAAAAAGCGTATTATACGCATCCGCTTCGGCAGGGCCTAAACGGCACCGGGGCGCAGAGTTGAAAAGCTCTGGCAGCAAAGAGTACTGATAGTCCTCCTTGCGCAGAAAGAAACATCCTTTCTGCACTTTGTTCTTTAAAAATCAGATAACAAGACAATTTGTGTGGGCACTCATTAAGAGTGTCACAACGACAATTCAAAATTTCGATATATTTAATTGAAGAGTTTGATCATGGCTCAGATTG